>NZ_JBYTAE010000061.1:0-38875 GCF_058787875.1 Hydrogenophaga sp. FW305-3-2-15-A-LB1
AGAAGGCCTGCGCTTTGCCATCCGCGAAGGCGGCCGCACCGTCGGCGCCGGCGTCGTCGCCAAAATCATCGCGTAAGAAAAGCCCTTTGTGGGGCAGAAGCCAGTAGGGGTATAGCTCAATTGGCAGAGCGTCGGTCTCCAAAACCGAAGGTTGTAGGTTCGATTCCTACTGCCCCTGCCACCCGACAGGATGTCGCCGGAACCTGAAGCCAGGAACCTGAATCCACCCTGTTGAGTGGTTAACAAGCCCACCGAAGTCGTGAAGACCTCTGGTGGGCTTGCGTGTCTCAAGCTTTCGGGTTTTGGACGCGCCTTTTGATACGAATTGTCTGGATCCTCATGGCCACTTCCGAAGTTCAAACCGTCCACACCGGCGCCGACAAGGCCAAGCTGGCGGCGGCGATCGCGCTGTTGCTGGGCTCGTTCGTGGCGTTCTACCTGCTGTCCTCGCGCGGTGCGCTGGCGCAATGGGGTGCGCTGATCGTGCTGCTGGGCGCGGCCGTGGTGGTGTTCGCGGTGTCCGAGTCGGGCAAGCAGCTGATCGCCTTCGGCCGTGACGCCTGGCGTGAGGTCAAGAAGGTGGTCTGGCCGGCGCGCAAGGAGGCCATCCAGATGACGGCCTATGTGTTTGCGTTCGTGTTCGTGATGGCCCTGTTCCTGTGGCTGACCGACAAGACCGTCGAATGGCTGTTTTACGACCTGATCCTGGGCTGGAGGAAATGATGACCGAGCAACACAGTCCCGTGGCCGCTGAAGGCATGCGCTGGTACGTGGTCCATGCCTACTCCGGCATGGAAAAGGCGGCCGAGCGCAACATCGTCGAGCGCATCAACCGCGCCGGCATGCAAGACAAGTTTGGCCGCATCCTGGTCCCCACCGAAGAAGTGGTGGAGATGAAGAACGGCCAGAAGCGCACCACCGAGCGCAAGTTCTTCCCCGGCTACGTGCTGGTGGAAATGGTGATGGACGACGACACCTGGCACCTGGTGAAGCACACCAACAAGGTGACCGGTTTCGTGGGTGGCGCGAAGAACCGCCCGGCGCCGATCTCCGAGGAAGACGTTCAGAAGATCGTCAACCAGATGCAGGAAGGCACCGACAAGCCGCGCCACAAGGTCGAGTTCGTGGTCGGCGAGTACGTGCGCGTCAAGGAAGGTCCGTTCACCGACTTCAACGGCACCGTCGAAGAAGTCAACTACGAGAAGAACAAGATGCGCGTGTCGGTGACCATCTTCGGTCGTGCCACGCCGGTGGAGCTGGAATTCAGCCAGGTCGAAAAGACCTGAATCTTTCGTGGCACAGGCGGGTCGGCCCGACGCCTGTGCCATTGTTTCTTTCCCGGGTCCCCAACCGCGAGGAGGTTGTCTTGATGGCAACCGTCTGCACTCGCAGGAGCTAAAAAATGGCGAAAAAAATCGTCGGCTTCATCAAGCTGCAAGTGCCAGCTGGTAAGGCCAACCCCTCTCCCCCGATCGGTCCGGCGCTGGGTCAGCGCGGCCTGAACATCATGGAGTTCTGCAAGGCGTTCAACGCCCAGACCCAGGGCGTCGAGCCCGGTCTGCCGCTGCCCGTGGTGATCACGGCCTTCGCGGACAAGAGCTTCACCTTCATCATCAAGACGCCGCCCGCGACGACCCTGATCAAGAAGGCCATCAAGCTGGACAAGGGCTCCTCGGTGCCCAACAAGAACAAGGTCGGCAAGATCACCCGGGCCCAGCTCGAAGAGATCGCCAAGACCAAGATGAAGGACATGACCGCTGCCGATGTGGACGCTGCTGTGCGCACCATCGCCGGTTCGGCTCGCTCGATGGGCGTGATTGTGGAGGGCGTGTAAATGGCCAAGCTGACCAAAAAACAGAAAGCCTTCGAAGGCAAGGTCGACAGCAACAAGCTGTACAGCCTGGCCGACGCCCTGGCGATCATCAAGGAATGCGCGAACGCCAAGTTCGATGAGTCTATCGACGTGGCGATCCAGCTGGGCGTGGATGCCAAGAAGTCGGACCAGGTGGTGCGTGGCGCTGTCGTGATGCCCAACGGCACCGGCAAGACCAAGCGCGTGGCCGTGTTCGCCCAAGGCGCCAAGGCCGAAGAAGCCAAGGCCGCCGGTGCCGACATCGTCGGCATGGACGACCTCGCCGCCGACATCAAGGCCGGCAACATGAACTTCGACGTGGTCATCGCCTCGCCGGACGCCATGCGCATCGTCGGTACCCTGGGTCAGGTGCTGGGCCCGCGCGGCCTGATGCCCAACCCCAAGGTTGGCACCGTGACGCCCGATGTGGCGCAAGCCGTGCGCAACGCCAAGGCGGGCCAGGTGCAGTTCCGCGTCGACAAGGCCGGCATCGTGCACGGCACGATCGGCCGCCGCTCGTTCGACGCCGACAAGCTCCAGGGCAACCTGGTGGCACTGCTCGACGCGCTGACCAAGGCCAAGCCCGCCACCAGCAAGGGTGTGTACCTGCGCAAGGTGGCGGTGTCGTCGACGATGGGTGTGGGCGTCCGCGTGGACACCCAGTCCATCTCGGCGTAATCGCAAGAAATTCGGGCCCTTCGGGGCCTGGGTGTGGTGGGCCCCGGGCTGGCGAAAGCCGATCTGGGGGCCATCCAAGACCGTTGGTGCTGGTGCAAGCCGGCTTAATTGTGACAAGCCAACGCAGATGGCGATCCCGCTGCAGATGGAATCCGTTCCGAAACAGTTGAATCGCTGCAATGAGGCGTGCCCCAGGTCTTGAAGGACCGAGGGCACATTTAAGGAGTAGACCTTGAGTCTGAATCGCAGTGAGAAAGAAGCGGTCATTTCCGAAGTGACCAGCCTCGCCGCAAAAGCTCAAACGCTCGTGATGGCGGAATACCGTGGCATCACGGTCGCGAACATGGACAAACTGCGCGTGACAGCCCGCAGCAATGGTGTGAGCCTGAGTGTGTTGAAGAACACCCTGGCCCGCCGTGCGGTGGCTGGCAGCCCGTTTGAAGTGGCCGCTGACCAGATGACCGGCCCGCTGATCTATGGCTTCTCTGAAGACGCTGTGGCCGCCGCGAAGGTGGTGGCCGATTTCGCGAAAACCAACGACAAGCTGGTGATCCGCGGCGGTGTGTACGGAGGCAAGGCCCTGGACGTCAACGGCGTGAAGACGCTTGCCAGCATTCCTTCGAAGGAAGTCCTGTTGGCGCAGCTGTGTGGCTTGCTGATGTCGCCCATTTCGCGCACGGCCGTGGTGCTGGGCGCGCTGGCGGCCAAAAAAGGCGAAGGCGCTGCCGCACCGGCAGCCGAAGAAGCGGCTGCTGCCTGAGTGGCGCGGCACTTTCATTCAAACCAATTGTTAGGAAATCAAAATGGCATTCGATAAAGACGCATTTTTGACCGCGCTGGACAGCATGACGGTCATGGAACTCAACGAACTGGTGAAAGCCATCGAAGAGAAGTTTGGTGTGAGCGCTGCCGCCATGGCCGCTCCTGCTGCCGGCGGCGCTGGCGGTGGTGCTGCCGCAGCCGCTGAAGAGAAGACCGAATTCAACGTCGTGCTGGTCGAAGCCGGCGCGAACAAGGTCTCCGTCATCAAGGCCGTGCGCGAAATCACCGGCCTGGGCCTCAAGGAAGCCAAGGACCTGGTCGACGGCGCACCGAAGAACGTCAAGGAAGCGATCGCCAAGGCCGACGCCGAAGCCGCTGTCAAGAAGCTGGTGGAAGCCGGCGCCAAGGCCGAGCTGAAGTAATTCGCCCGGTTTCAGGGGCTGGAGTGCTCGACAAGGGCCTCCAGCCTTTGGTGCTTTCAGAGCACACCCAAAAGCCCGTCTCACGAAACGGCTTTTGAGTGTTTTGTTGAAACACCGCTAAGCAGATTTTTCGAGTCTTCTTAGCAGTGTTTTCTGACCCCGACTGCAGAAAACGACTTGGTTCGGGCCTGTGTGCAATGCACAGGCCGTCCGCCAATGGTTGGTAGAGGCCAGCCACCAAGAAAGCCACCAGGAATCCGTCCCTGGTAGGCAAGACAGTCGCCGCAGACCTCAAGCCCGGAGATCTCATGGCCTCAGCATCGAAATACTCATACACCGAACGCAAGCGCATCCGCAAGAGCTTTGGTACCCGCGAAAACGTCCTCGCGATTCCTTACCTCCTGCAAATGCAGAAGGACGCGTACACCGCGTTCCTGCAAGCCGACAGCGCACCGAAGAAACGCACCAACGAAGGCCTGCAGGCCGCGTTCGAGGCCGCTTTCCCCATCGTCTCCCACAACGGTTTCGTGGAGATGAAGTTCGTCGAGTACAACCTGGCCAAGCCCGCGTTCGACGTGCGCGAATGCCAGACCCGCGGCCTGACCTTCGCGTCCGCCGTGCGTGCTCGCGTCCAGCTGATCATCTATGACCGCGAGTCCTCGACCGCGCAATCCAAGGTGATCAAGGAAGTGAAGGAGCAAGAGGTCTACATGGGCGAAGTGCCCCTGATGACCGAGAAGGGCTCCTTCATCATCAACGGCACCGAGCGCGTGATCGTGTCTCAGTTGCACCGTTCGCCGGGTGTGTTCTTCGAACACGACAAGGGCAAGACGCACAGCTCGGGCAAGCTGCTGTTCTCCGCTCGCATCATTCCGTACCGCGGCTCCTGGCTCGACTTCGAATTCGACCCGAAGGACGTGCTGTTCTTCCGCGTCGACCGTCGCCGCAAGATGCCGGTCACCATCCTGCTCAAGGCCATCGGCCTGACGCCGGAAGCCATCCTGGCCAACTTCTTCGTCAACGACCACTTCCGCCTGATGGACAGCGGCGCGCAGATGGCCTTCGTGCCCGAGCGCCTGCGCGGTGAAGTGGCGCGTTTCGACATCACCGACAAGAGCGGCAAGGTCGTGGTCGCCAAGGACAAGCGCATCACCGTGCGCCACACCCGCGAACTCGAGCAGTCGGGCACCACGCACATCAGCGTGCCGGAAGATTTCATGATCGGCCGCGTCGTGGCGCGCAACATCGTGGACACCGACACCGGCGAGATCATCGCCAAGGCCAACGAAGAGCTGACCGAAGCGCTGCTGAAGAAGCTGCGCACCGCCGGCGTGCAGGACCTGCAGTGCCTGTACACCAACGAACTCGATCAGGGCGCCTACATCTCGCAGACCCTGCGCATCGACGAAACCGCCGACGAGTTCGCCGCGCGCGTGGCCATCTACCGCATGATGCGCCCCGGCGAGCCGCCGACCGAAGACGCCGTGCAGGCCCTGTTCCACCGCCTGTTCTACAACCCGGACACGTACGACCTGTCGCGCGTGGGCCGCATGAAGTTCAACGCCCGCGTGGGCCGCGACGAATCCACCGGCCCCATGGTGCTGTCCAACGACGACATCCTGGCCGTGGTCAAGATCCTGGTGGACCTGCGCAACGGCCGTGGCGAAGTCGATGACATCGACCACCTGGGCAACCGCCGCGTGCGCTGCGTCGGCGAACTGGCCGAAAACCAGTACCGCACCGGCCTGGCCCGCATCGAGAAGGCCGTGAAGGAACGCCTCGGCCAGGCCGAGCAAGAGCCGCTGATGCCGCACGACCTGATCAACTCCAAGCCGATTTCCGCGGCGCTTAAGGAGTTCTTCGGTGCGTCGCAGCTGTCGCAGTTCATGGACCAGACCAACCCGCTCGCCGAGATCACGCACAAGCGCCGCGTCTCGGCCCTGGGCCCGGGCGGTCTGACCCGCGAACGCGCCGGCTTCGAAGTGCGCGACGTGCACGTGACCCACTACGGCCGCGTCTGCCCGATCGAAACGCCGGAAGGCCCGAACATCGGTCTGATCAACTCGCTGGCCCTGTACGCGCGCCTGAACGAATACGGCTTCATCGAAACGCCGTACCGCCGCGTGATCGATGGCAAGGTGACGAACCAGATCGACTACCTGTCGGCCATCGAAGAAGGCAAGTACGTCATCGCCCAGGCCAACGCCGCGCTCGACGCCGAAGGCCGCCTGACCGGTGACCTGATCTCCGCGCGTGAAAAGGGTGAATCGATCCTGACGCCGGCCGACACCATCCAGTACATGGACGTGTCGCCCGCGCAGATCGTCTCCGTGGCCGCCTCGCTGGTGCCGTTCCTCGAGCACGACGATGCGAACCGCGCGCTGATGGGCGCCAACATGTCGCGCCAGGCCGTGCCCGTGCTGCGTCCCGAGAAGCCCCTGGTGGGCACCGGCATCGAGCGCGTGGCCGCGATCGACTCCGGCACCGTCGTCACCGCCAAGCGCGGCGGCGTGGTCGACTACGTGGACGCGACCCGCATCGTGATCCGCGTGAACGACGCTGAAGCCGTGGCCGGTGAAGTGGGTGTGGACATCTACAACCTCATCAAGTACCAGCGCTCCAACCAGAACACCAACATCCACCAGCGTCCCATCGTCAAGAAGGGCGACAAGCTGGCCTCGGGTGACGTGATCGCCGACGGCGCGTCGACCGACCTGGGTGAGATCTCGATCGGGCAGAACATGCTGATCGCCTTCATGCCCTGGAACGGCTACAACTTCGAAGATTCGATCCTGATCTCCGAACGCGTGGTCGCCGACGACCGCTACACCTCGATCCACATCGAGGAACTGGTGGTCATGGCGCGCGACACCAAGCTGGGCGCGGAAGAAATCACCCGCGACATCCCCAACCTGGCCGAGCAGCAGCTCAACCGCCTGGACGACTCCGGCATCATCTACGTGGGCGCCGAAGTGCTGCCCGGCGACGTGCTGGTGGGCAAGGTCACGCCCAAGGGCGAGACCACGCTGACGCCCGAAGAGAAGCTGCTGCGCGCGATCTTCGGCGAGAAGGCCTCCGACGTGAAGGACACCTCGCTGCGCGTGGATCAGGGCTCGCAAGGCACCGTGATCGACGTGCAGGTGTTCACCCGCGAAGGCATCACGCGCGACAAGCGCGCCCAGCAGATCATCGACGACGAACTCAAGCGCTTCCGCCTGGACCTCAACGACCAGCTGCGCATCGTGGAAGCCGACGCCTTCGACCGGATCGAGAAGCTGCTGACCGGCAAGATCGCCAACGGTGGCCCGAAGAAGCTGTCCAAGGGCACGACCATCGACAAGGCCTACCTGGACGACGTCGAGAAGTACCACTGGTTCGACATCCGCCCGGCCGACGAGACCGTGGCCGCCCAGCTCGAGTCCATCAAGAACTCGATGGAGCAGACGCGCCACAGCTTCGACCTCGCGTTCGAAGAGAAGCGCAAGAAGCTCACGCAGGGCGACGAGCTGCCCGCTGGCGTGCTCAAGATGGTCAAGGTCTACCTGGCCGTCAAGCGCCGCCTGCAGCCGGGTGACAAGATGGCCGGCCGCCACGGCAACAAGGGCGTGGTCTCCAAGATCGTGCCCGTGGAGGACATGCCTCACATGGCCGACGGCACCCCCGCCGACATCGTGCTCAACCCGCTGGGCGTGCCTTCGCGCATGAACGTGGGCCAGGTGCTTGAAGTCCACCTGGGCTGGGCCGCCAAGGGCCTGGGCCAGCGCATCGGCGACATGCTGCAAGCCGAGGCCAAGGTGGCCGAGCTGCGCAAGTTCCTCGAGACCGTCTACAACTCGGCTGGCAAGAAGGAAACCCTGGCCGCGCTGAGCGATGCCGAGGTGATCGAGATGGCCGAGAACCTGCAGACCGGCGTGCCGTTCGCCACCCCGGTGTTCGACGGTGCCTCGGAAGACGAGATCCGCGCGATGCTCAAGCTGGCCTACCCGGACGACATCGCTCAACTCAAGGGCCTGACCGAGACCCGCACCCAGGCGCAGCTGTACGACGGCCGCACGGGTGACGCCTTCGAGCGCAAGACCACCGTGGGCTACATGCACTTCCTGAAGCTGCACCACTTGGTCGACGACAAGATGCACGCCCGTTCCACCGGCCCGTACTCGCTCGTGACCCAGCAGCCGCTGGGCGGCAAGGCGCAGTTCGGCGGCCAGCGCTTCGGCGAAATGGAAGTGTGGGCGCTGGAAGCCTACGGCGCTTCGTACATCCTGCAGGAAATGCTCACCGTCAAGTCCGACGACGTGCAAGGCCGCACCAAGGTGTACGAATCCATCGTCAAGGGCGAGCACACGATCGACGCGGGCATGCCCGAGTCGTTCAACGTGCTGGTCAAGGAAATCCGCTCGCTCGGTATCGACATCGAGCTGGAACGTTCCTGATTCACCGAACTTAAGGAAAGCAACCCATGAAATCTTTGCTCGACCTGTTCAAGCAGTTCACGCCCGACGAGCACTTCGATGCGATCCGCATCGGCCTGGCCTCGCCGGAAAAAATCCGCTCGTGGTCCTTCGGTGAAGTCAAGAAGCCCGAGACCATCAACTACCGCACGTTCAAGCCCGAGCGCGACGGCCTGTTCTGCGCCAAGATCTTCGGTCCCATCAAGGACTACGAATGCCTGTGCGGCAAGTACAAGCGCCTCAAGCACCGCGGTGTCATCTGCGAGAAGTGCGGCGTTGAAGTCACGCAGACCAAGGTGCGTCGCGAGCGCATGGGTCACATCGACCTGGCCGCGCCCTGCGCCCACATCTGGTTCCTGAAGTCGCTGCCGTCGCGCCTGGGCCTGATCCTGGACATGACGCTGCGCGACATCGAACGCGTGCTGTACTTCGAAGCGTATGTGATCGTCGATCCAGGCATGACCCCGCTGAAGAAGTTCGCGATCATGAGCGAGGACGACTACGACGCCAAGCGCAAGGAATTCGGCGACGAATTCATCGCCAAGATGGGCGCCGAGGGCATCAAGGAACTGCTGCAGGCGATCGACCTCGACATCGAGATCGAGAAGCTGCGCAACGACCTGACCGGCTCCGAACTCAAGATCAAGAAGAACGCCAAGCGCCTGAAGGTGCTGGAAGCCTTCAAGAAGTCCGGCATCAAGCCCGAGTGGATGGTGCTCGACGTGCTGCCCGTGCTGCCGCCGGACCTGCGTCCGCTGGTGCCGCTGGACGGCGGCCGCTTCGCGACCTCCGACCTGAACGACCTGTACCGCCGCGTCATCAACCGCAACAGCCGCCTGCGCCGCCTGCTCGAACTCAAGGCGCCCGAGATCATCGCGCGCAACGAGAAGCGCATGCTGCAGGAAGCCGTGGACTCGCTGCTGGACAACGGCCGCCGTGGCAAGGCCATGACGGGCGCCAACAAGCGCGCGCTGAAGTCGCTGGCCGACATGATCAAGGGCAAGAGCGGCCGCTTCCGCCAGAACTTGCTGGGCAAGCGCGTCGACTACTCGGGCCGTTCGGTCATCGTGGTCGGCCCCACGCTCAAGCTGCACCAGTGCGGCCTGCCCAAGCTGATGGCGCTCGAACTGTTCAAGCCTTTCATCTTCTCGCGCCTGGAAGCCATGGGCATCGCGACCACCATCAAGGCCGCGAAGAAGGAAGTGGAAGCCGGCACGCCGGTGGTGTGGGACATCCTGGAAGAGGTGATCAAGGAACACCCGGTGATGCTCAACCGCGCACCGACGCTGCACCGCCTGGGCATCCAGGCGTTCGAGCCGATCCTGATCGAAGGCAAGGCGATCCAGCTGCACCCGCTGGTCTGCGCGGCCTTCAACGCCGACTTCGACGGTGACCAGATGGCCGTTCACGTGCCGCTGTCCGTGGAAGCCCAGCTCGAAGCCCGCACGCTGATGCTGGCCTCGAACAACATCCTGTTCCCGGCCAACGGCGAACCCTCCATCGTGCCGTCGCAAGACGTGGTGCTGGGTCTGTACTACGCCACCCGCGAGCGCATCAATGCCAAGGGCGAAGGCATGTACTTTGCCGACCTGGCCGAGCTGCAGCGCGCGCTGGACAACGGTGTGGTCGAGATCACCTCGAAGATTGCCGTGCGCCTGACCCAGCACACGCTGGACAAGGCCAGCGGCGAGTTTGTGGCCTCCACCTCGCTGGTGGACACCACGGTCGGTCGTGCGCTGCTGTCCGAGATCCTGCCGCGTGGCCTGCCCTTCGAGGTGCTGAACAAGGCGCTGAAGAAGAAGGAAATCTCGCGCCTGATCAACACCTCGTTCCGCAAGTGCGGTCTGAAGGAAACCGTCGTGTTCGCCGACAAGCTGCTCCAGAACGGTTTCCGTCTGGCCACGCGCGCCGGCATCTCGATCGCCGTGGACGACATGCTGGTGCCCAAGGAAAAGCCGGCCATCATCGACCGCGCCGAAAACGAGGTGAAGGAAATCGCCCAGCAGTACGCCTCCGGTCTGGTGACCGCGGGCGAGCGCTACAACAAGGTGGTGGACATCTGGGGCAAGGCCGGTGACGAGATCTCCAAGGTCATGATGGCCCAGCTGGCCAAGCAGAAGACCACCGACCGCAGCGGCAAGGAAGTGGACCAGGAGTCGTTCAACTCCATCTACATGATGGCCGACTCGGGCGCCCGCGGTTCCGCGGCGCAGATCCGCCAGCTGGCCGGCATGCGCGGCCTGATGGCCAAGCCTGACGGCTCGATCATTGAGACCCCCATCACGGCGAACTTCCGTGAAGGCCTCAACGTGTTGCAGTACTTCATCTCCACCCACGGCGCCCGAAAGGGTCTGGCCGACACGGCGCTGAAGACGGCCAACTCCGGCTACCTCACCCGCCGTCTGGTGGATGTGACGCAGGATCTGGTGGTCAACCAGCAGGACTGCGGCACGTCCAATGGCACGCTGATGCGCGCCATCGTCGAGGGCGGTGAAGTGATCGAGTCGCTGCGCGACCGCATCCTGGGCCGCACCACGGCCGAGGAGGTGATCCACCCGGAAACGCGCCAGATGCTGGTGCCCGCCGGCGAGATGCTCGACGAAGACCTGCTCGACGTGCTCGAAGCCGCCGCGGTGGACGAAGTGAAGGTGCGCACCGCGCTGACCTGCGAAACCCGCTTCGGCATCTGCGCCAAGTGCTACGGCCGCGACCTGGGCCGCGGTGGCCTGGTCAACATCGGCGAAGCGGTCGGCGTGATCGCCGCGCAGTCGATCGGCGAACCCGGCACGCAGCTGACCATGCGCACCTTCCACATCGGTGGTGCAGCGTCGCGCGCGGCGGTGGCCTCCAGCGTGGAAGCCAAGTCCAGCGGCGTGATCGGCTTCAACGCCACCATGCGCTACGTGACCAACACCAAGGGTGAGCTGGTCGTGATCGCGCGTTCGGGCGAGATCGTCATTCACGACGAACACGGCCGTGAGCGCGAGCGCCACAAGGTGCCTTACGGTGCGATCCTGTCGGTCAAGGCCGACCAGACCATCAAGGCCGGTGCGATCCTGGCCAACTGGGATCCGCTGACGCGCCCGATCATCACGGAATTCGCCGGTCAGGTGAAGTTCGAGAACGTCGAGGAAGGCCTCACCGTGGCCAAGCAGGTGGACGATGTCACCGGCCTGTCCACCCTGGTGGTGATCGATCCGAAGCGCCGCGGCGTGGCCAAGGTGGTCCGTCCGCAGGTCAAGCTGATCGACGGCTCGGGCAACGAGGTGAAGATCCCTGGCACCGACCACTCGGTGACCATCGGCTTCCAGATCGGCTCGCTGATCCAGGTGCGCGATGGCCAGGACGTGGGCCCCGGCGAAGTGCTGGCGCGCATCCCGGTCGAAGGCCAGAAGACGCGAGACATCACCGGCGGTCTGCCGCGGGTGGCCGAGCTGTTCGAAGCCCGCAGCCCGAAGGACAAGGGCATGCTGGCCGAGATGACCGGCACCGTGTCGTTCGGCAAGGAGACCAAGGGCAAGGTTCGCCTGCAGATCACCGATCCCGAAGGCAAGGTGTGGGACGACCTCATCCCCAAGGAAAAGAACATCCTGGTGCACGAAGGCCAGGTGGTCAACAAGGGCGAGAGCGTGGTGGACGGCCCGGCCGATCCGCAAGACATCCTGCGCCTGCTGGGCATGGAAGAGCTGGCCCGCTACATCGTCGACGAAGTGCAGGATGTCTACCGCCTGCAGGGCGTGAAGATCAACGACAAGCACATCGAGGTGATCGTTCGCCAGATGCTGCGCCGTGTGGTCGTCGACAGCGTGGGTGATTCCAGCTACATCGCCGGTGAACAGGTCGAGCGCTCGGAAATCCTCAACACCAACGACGCGCTGCGTGCCGATGGCAAGCTGCCGGCGGTGTACAGCAACATCCTGCTGGGCATCACCAAGGCCTCGCTGTCCACCGACTCGTTCATCTCGGCCGCTTCCTTCCAGGAAACCACCCGGGTGCTGACCGAAGCGGCCATCATGGGCAAGCGCGACGAACTGCGTGGTCTGAAGGAAAACGTGATCGTGGGTCGTCTGATCCCGGCCGGTACCGGCATGGCCTACCACGAGGCGCGCAAGGTCAAGGAGAAGATGGACGACGAAGAACGCCGTGCCATCGCCGAAGCCGACGCGATCTCGCTGGCTGCCGACCAGGCCGATCAGGCCGACGCATCGAGCACCCACGACGCCGAGTAAGCAAGCCCACCCCTGCGGCGCTATGCGCCGCCCCCTCAAGGGGGCAACACCTGCGGCCCGGCAAAGCCGGTTCCGCGGTGTTTCTGGACAGGGGCACTTTCGCCTTCGAGCCAACAGAAGCCCCCGGTCATCCGACCGGGGGCTTTTTTCATGGCGCGCGCGCAGGCACGGGTGATGCCCTGCGGGGTATATTGGCCGCGCTTGCCGCACGGCAGGCGGTTCACACCAACAACAAGGAGTTCCGAACATGTCCGTCTCGCTGTGGGTCTTCCTGGCCGTGGGCCTGGTGCTGTTCTTCTGGGCCGTGGGCGCCTACAACCGGCTGGTGCGCCTGAAAAACGCGATCGCCAACGCGTTTGGCCAGATCGACGTGCAGCTCAAGCGCCGCTACGACCTGATTCCCAACCTGGTGGAGGTGGCACGCCGCTACCTGGCCCACGAGGCCCAGACGCTGGAGGCGGTGATCGCCGCGCGCAACCAGGCGCGCACGGCCGAGCAGACGGCGGCCGGCAGCCCGCTCAACGCCGGGGCGCTCGGCGCCCTGGCCGGGGCCGAACAGGCCCTGGGCGGCGCGCTGGGCAAGCTGTTCGCGGTGGTCGAGGACTACCCCGATCTCAAGGCCGACCAGAACATGCGCGAGCTCAGCGAGGAGCTCACCAGCACCGAGAACCGCGTCGGTTTCGCGCGCCAGGCCTACAACGACCACGTGCTCGAGTTCAACGACGCCGCCGCCCAGTTCCCCACGCTGCTCATTGCGCGGCTGTTCGGCTTCCAGCCTTTGACCATGCTGGCGTCCACCACGAGCGAAGCCGAACGCGAGGCCTTGCGCATCCAGCTGTAATGCGCTTCTTCGAATTCCAGCGCGACGCCCGGGGTGAGACCCGGCGCCTGCTGTTCGCGTTCGGCCTCACCGTGCTGTTGCTGCTGGTGGCGGTGAACGCCGCGCTGGCCCTGGCCTGGGGCCTGAGCTGGGGATTCTGGATGCCCGGCGAACTGCGCTTCCCCCGCTATTTCTTCTCCGTCAACACCGGGGTCACGCTGCTCTTCGTGCTGGGGGGCTGGTGGGTGGAGACCTCCCGCCTGGCCGACGGCGGCGGGGCGCGCCTGGCCGAGCAGATGGGGGCGCGGCCCGCGCAGCCTTCGGGCGACCTCGACGAACAGCGCTTCTGCAACATCGTCGACGAAATGGCGATTTCATCGGGCCTGAAACGGCCGCAGGCCATGGTGCTGGCGCGCGACCAGGGCATCAACGCCTTCGCGGCCGGCTGGGACGAGAACGACGCGGTGGTGGCCGTGACCCAGGGCGCGCTCGACCACCTGACCCGAGACGAACTGCAGGGCCTGGTGGCGCACGAGTTCAGCCACATCGGTGAAGGCGATACGCGCCTGAACATGCGGCTGGTCGGCATGGTGTTCGGGCTGGAGATGCTGTTTCGCATGGGCCAGGACCTGGCCGAGCCCGACAGCCGGGACCGGCGCTGGATCACGGCCCTGATCGGCCTCGCCATCATGGCCGCAGGCTGGCTGGGCTGGCTCGCCGGCCACGCGTTGCAGGCCGCCGTCTCGCGCCAGCGCGAGTACCTGGCCGACGCGCGCGCCGTGCAATGGACGCGCAGCCGCGACGGCCTGGGTGGCGTGCTGCGCAAGGTGCTGAGCCAGCAGCGCGAAGGGGTGGTGCCGCGCCAGGTGGGCTCGATGGTGCAGCACATGCTGCTGGTGGCGAACGCGGGCGGCAAGACCGAGCACTGGCTCGACTCGCACCCGCCGCTGGCCCAACGCATCCGCCGCATCTATGGCCGTGACATGGGGCCGCTGCCCCTGCTGAGGGAGGACGAACCCGCCACCCCGTCCCGCGCTGTGTGACACTCGCGGTCTTCGCTTTGTCTGCGCTTGCCACGGAACCCGCCTTGACCGCTCCGGCCTCCCCGACCCCCACCGCTCCCAGCCTCCAGGGCCCGACCCTGGCCACCCAGTTGCGCCACACCGCGGGCTGCGTGCTCGCGGTCGAGCAGGGGCGTTCGCTGAGCGAGGTGCTGCCCGAGCTGGTGCCCGCGCTGCGGCCGGGCGTGCAGGCGCTCACTTTCCACGCCTTGCGCCACCTCGGGACGGCGCGCGCCCTGGTGAACCAGTTGGTGGAGCGCAAGCCGGCGCCACCGGTGCAGGCCCTGATGTCCAGCGCGGTGGCCTTGCTGCTGGACGCGACCGACGAACATGCCCCGCGTTACCCGGCGCACACGGTGGTGAACCAGGCGGTGGAAGCCGCCCGCCAGGACCGCCGCACCGAGCGCCAGGCGGCGTTCGTCAACGCCTGCCTGCGCCGCTTCCTGCGCGAGCGCGAGGCGCTGCTGGCGCACGTGGCGGCCGACCCGGTCGCGCGCTGGAACCACCCGCTGTGGTGGATCGAGCGCCTGCAGCGCGACCACCCCGAGCACTGGCGAGCCATCCTGGAGGCCAACAACCAGCCAGGTCCCATGGCGTTGCGTGTGAACCGCCGCCGCGTGGAGCGCGCCGCCTACCAGCAGGCCCTGGAAGCCATCGGCCTCACCGCCACCCCCACGGGCAGCGATGGCCTGGTGCTGGACGCCCCGCAGCCGGTCGAGCGCCTGCCCGGTTTTGCCCAGGGCCATTGTTCGGTGCAGGACGCCGCCGCCCAGATGGCGGCCGACCAGTTGCTCGAAGGCCGGGCCTGGACCGCGGCCGACCGCGTGCTCGACGCCTGCGCCGCCCCCGGCGGCAAAACCGCCCATTTGCTCGAACGCGCCGACCTGAACCTGCTGGCGCTCGACGTGGACCCGCGCCGCTGCGAGCGCATCGAAGACACCTTGCAGCGCCTGGGCCTGCAAGCCACGGTGCGCAGCGCCGATGCCGCACAACCCGCCGCCTGGTGGGACGCTCAGCCGTTCGACGCCATCCTGCTCGACGCGCCTTGCACCGCCTCGGGCATCGTGCGGCGCCATCCGGACGTGCGCTGGCTGCGCCGCGCCAGCGACGTGGATGCGCTGGTGGCCACGCAGCGCGGCCTGCTCGAAGCCCTTTGGCCGTTGCTCAAACCCGGTGGCCGGCTGGTCTACGCCACCTGCTCGGTGTTCCGCGCCGAAGGCGACGGGCAGGTCCAGTCGTTCCTTGTGCGCCACACCGACGCGCTTCATCGGCCTTCGCCGGGGCATTTGCTGCCCGGTTCGGCCGCCCCGTCGGGGGAGTTCAACGACAATCCTCCAGGTGGATACGACGGTTTCTTCTATGCCCGCATCGACAAGGCTTTGCCTTGACCGACCGCCCATCGCCACCCGCCGGACCCGCGCCATGAACCGATGGCGTGGGTTTGTCCTGGGGCTGGCGCTGTCGCTGCTGGCATTCTGGCCCGCGCACGCCCAGGCCCCGCTGGTGGAGCAGCTCGGTCTGCAGCGCACCCCCGAAGCGCTGTTCCTCTCGGCCCGCATGGAGCTCCAGCCCGCGCCGGTGGTCGAAGACGCCCTGTACAAGGCCGTTCCCCTCTATTTCGTGTGGCATGCCGACGTTTACCGTGCCCGCTGGTACTGGACCGACAAGCGCGTGGCGAGTGCCACGCGCACGCTGCGCCTGGCCTACCAGCCGCTCACCCGGCGCTGGCGCGTGAGCCTGTCCAACGAGACCGCCGCCGCCTCCGGCGGGGCCGGCCTGCAGTACGCCCTGCACCAGAACTTCGACTCCCTCAACGAGGCGCTGGCCGGCGTGGGCCGCGTGGCCCGCTGGAAGCTGGCCGACGCGGCGCGGCTCGAACCCGATGCCGAGCATGAAGTCGAGTTCTCGTTCCGGCTGGATCTGACCCTGCTGCCCCGGCCGTTCCAGATCGGCATGGCCAACCAGCCCGAATGGACCGTGGAAGTCCGCCAGACCCTGCCGGTGCCCGGGCGGGCGGAGGCCGACAAGGCCCCGGACCACACGGCCGGCGGCGTTCACGCCGTCGAGCTCACCGGCGAACCCAGCGTGCGCGAGCCCACGCGCTAGCGGCCATGTCCAGCGTGCGCGGCCCGCGCGGCCAGGACCCCATCGTGACCCCGGTCCACACCACCGCCCCCAAGACCAAGCCCGCCGCTGTGCGCTGGGCCATCGGCGCCGGACTGGTGTTCATGACCGGCGTGGGCATGGTGCTGCTGTTCCTGCTCACCCTGGCCACCAACAACCGCGCGTTCTACGAGCAGAACTTCAACTGGCTGGTCGGCATCAACGTGGCGGTGGCGGCCTTCCTGTTGCTCGTCATCCTGTGGCTGGCCCTGCGCCTGGCCCTGCGCCTGAAACGCGGCAAGTTCGGCAGTCGGCTGCTGATCAAGCTCGCCGCCATCATCGGCCTGGTCGGCATCCTGCCGGGTTTGCTGATCTACACCGTGTCCTACCAGTTCGTTTCGCGCTCCATCGAGAGCTGGTTCGACGTGCGCGTGGAATCCGCGCTGGTCGCCGGACTCAACCTCGGGCGCACCACGCTCGACACCTTGACCGCCGACCTCAGCAGCAAGACCCGCGTGGCCGCCGAGGGCCTCTCGCGCGTGCCCAACCCGTCGGCCGTGCTGGCGCTGGAGCGCGTGCGCGAACAGCTCGGCGTGACCGACCTGGTGCTCTGGAGCGCCAACGGCCAGGCCTTGGGCAGCTCGGGCAGCTCGCGTTTCGACATCAACCCCGAGCGCCCCACGCCAGCCCAGCTGCGCAGCGCCCGAAACGCCCGCGTCGTGGCCCAGATCGAGGGCCTGGAGGAGGACGGCAGCGGCGAGATCGAGGCCCTGATCGCGGCCAGCCAACCGCGCATCAAGGTGCTGGCCCTGGTGAGCCCGCCCAACTTCGGTTTCAACGCCGAGCCGCGTTACCTGCAGGTGGTGGCACCGCTGCCCGGTGCGCTGGTGACGGACGCGCTGGCCGTGCAGGTCGCCAACCGCGAGTACCAGGAGCGCGCGCTCACCCGCGAAGGTCTGCGCCGCATGTACATCGGCACGCTCACGCTGGCGCTGTTCCTCGCCGTGTTCGGCGCCGTGCTGCTGGCCGTGCTGCTGGGCAACCAGCTGGTGCGCCCGCTGCTCGTGCTCGCCGAGGGCATGCGCGAAGTGGCGGCCGGCAACCTCGCGCCCAAGACCGCACTGACCTCGCGCGACGAGCTCGCGAGCCTCACGCGCACCTTCGCGCACATGACACAAGACCTCTCGGACGCGCGCGCCGCGGTGCAGCAAAGCATGGAGCAGGTAGACGCCGCGCGCGACAACCTGCAGACCATCCTGGACAACCTCACCGCCGGTGTCGTCGTGCTCGACGAGCAGGGCCGTGTGCGCAGCGTCAACCCCGGCGCGGCGCGCATCCTGCACACGCCGCTGGCCGTGCACATGGGCCAGCCATTGGCCGAGGTGCCGGGACTGGAGACCTTTGGCGGCGGCGTGCTGCAGCAGTTCGAGCGCTTCCTGTCCGACCAGGCGCAACACGAAGGCGGCTACTGGCAGCAGTCCTTCGAGCTCAGCGCGGACGGCACCACGCCCTTCGACGAAGGCATCACCCTCATCGCGCGCGGCGCCCTGCTGCCCAACAACGAACGCCTGCTGGTGTTCGACGACGTCTCGGAAATGGTGTCCGCCCAGCGCGCCAAGGCCTGGGGCGAGGTCGCGCGCCGCCTCGCGCACGAAATCAAGAACCCGCTCACGCCCATCCAGCTCTCGGCCGAGCGCCTGGCCATGAAACTCGACGGCAAGGTACAGCCGCCCGAACAAGCCATTCTCAACA
Organism: Hydrogenophaga sp. FW305-3-2-15-A-LB1; assembly: GCF_058787875.1. Lineage (NCBI taxonomy): Bacteria > Pseudomonadati > Pseudomonadota > Betaproteobacteria > Burkholderiales > Comamonadaceae > Hydrogenophaga > Hydrogenophaga sp. FW305-3-2-15-A-LB1. The sequence continues at coordinate 18,131 of NZ_JBYTAE010000061.1, forward strand.
AGTCGGTGAAAACCATCGTCGACCAGGTCGATGCGATGAAGCGCCTGGTCAACGAATTCCGCGACTACGCGCGCCTGCCCGCCGCGCAACTCATGCCGGTCGACCTCAACGCCCTGGTGCGCGACATCGTCGTGCTGTACGACAACGCCGCCGTGCCGGTGCGCCTGGAACTCGCCGACGACCTGCCCAAGGCCATGGCCGACCCGCAGCAGGTGCGGCAGACCTTGCACAACCTGGTGCAGAACGCGCAGGACGCCATGGCCGGCGTGCCCGACGCCCAGGTGCTGCTGCGCACCCGGCGCTCCGACTCCGGCCAGTGGGTGCGCCTGTCGGTGCTCGACGAAGGCCCGGGTTTTGCCGAACACATTCTCAAACGGGCGTTCGAGCCCTACGTCACCACCAAAGTCAAGGGCACCGGCCTGGGCCTTGCGGTGGTCAAGAAAATCATGGACGAACACGGCGGCCGCGTGGATCTGAGCAACCGCATGACCGAAGGCAAGGTGATCGGCGCGCAAGTGTCGTTATCATTCGCAGTTGCAAATTGACAACACGTTCCGAGGGACACACACCGCGCCATGGCAACTATTCTGGTCGTAGACGATGAACTGGGGATTCGAGACCTGCTCTCGGAGATCCTCAACGACGAAGGCCATACGGTCGAACTCGCTGAAAACGCCGCACAGGCCCGCGCTGTGCGCGCCCAGTTGCGCCCCGACCTGGTGTTGCTCGACATCTGGATGCCCGACACGGACGGTGTGACCCTGCTCAAGGAGTGGGCCAGCGGTGGCCTGCTCTCCATGCCCGTGATCATGATGAGCGGCCACGCCACCATCGACACTGCCGTCGAGGCCACGCGCATCGGTGCCACCGCTTTCCTCGAAAAGCCCATCACCATGGCCAAGCTGCTCAAGGCGGTGGACCAGGGGCTCAACAAGGCCCCCGCCAAGCCCAGCGGCCCCGTCGTGTCCGCCCTGCGCATGGGCGGTGGCATGCTGTCATCGACCGACATCGCGGTGGAGGCCGCCGTCAGTGGCAGCGCTTTGCCCGAGCCGGCAATGATGGACCTGGGCCCGCAGTCGCTGCAGTCGTTCAACCTCGATGGCCCGCTGCGCGAGGCGCGGGACGATTTCGAAAAAGCCTACTTCGAATACCACCTCGCCAAAGAGTCCGGCTCCATGACCCGCGTGGCCGAAAAGACGGGCCTGGAGCGCACCCACCTGTACCGCAAGCTCAAGCAACTCGGCGTGGACTTGGCGCGCAGCAAACGCAACGCGCTCTGAGCGCCCGACGGCGGAAAAACCAGGCGCCGGAAGCTGCTACAATCTCGCTTCTTCCAAAGGCCCGGTAGCTCAGTTGGTAGAGCAGCGGATTGAAAATCCGCGTGTCGGTGGTTCGATTCCGCCCCAGGCCACCAAATCTCGCAAAAGCCCATCCCTCGCGATGGGCTTTTTCATTTCCGGGCTCGGCCTTTCCAAGCTATCGGCTCGAAGCCAGCGCCCGCCCATTCCCCTTCTGGAGATCCGATGCCTGCTGTGACCCCGGCGCTTGCGCGCGATGACGACCTGTTGAGCCGCTTCACCCAAGGCCTCGTGACCCGCACGCTGGCGCACGTGGCCGATGAGGCCCGGCTGGATGGCGAAAGCCTGAAGAACGCGGTGGACCGGTACGAGATCGATTACGCCTGGCACGTGCTCGGCTCCGAGCGCCTGCGGGAGGCGGTGCTCTGCGCGTTGGAAGCGCGGCTCGGTCACCCGGCCGACGCAGGGCAGCAGGCGGCCGTGCGCGACCTGCTGCAGGCCGCCGCCGCCGCGCAGCCCAGCGATGCGCTCATGAGTTTCGACAACGATGTGCCGGCGCACCTGAGCCAGTTGCTGGTCGGTGTGCCCGATGTGCCTGTCGCGGCGGCCGCCGCGGAAACCGCCTGAACGCAATACCGCACCTCCCGCGTGCGGTATGGGTGCGCCACTAACATCCCCGCGTTGACAACCACCAGTCGTCCAGCGGAGCGTTTGTTTCTTCATGTCGGGTGTGCCTCTTCACACAAGCCCGCGCCATCTCGGTGATGGCGTGGGTCTGCGCGCGCCCGTTCTTCATCGCCGATGCCCTCGTCGGCCGCGCCGCCATGCCCGTGGGCCCCTGGCCGCACATTCGTTTCGCGTTGACCTGAGCGTGACAGGTCAACGCCTCCGGCGCATCGAGGCCCGCGGCTAGCCCGCGGCCCGAGTCCACCCCTCCACGCACCTGCCGCCCGGCCTTCTTCGCCAAGGCCGTTCCACGCCCGCGCTCGCGCGCGGCCGTGCCTGCACGTCTGGAGTTTTCCGTCCATGGTTCTCACCCTTTCGCCTCCGCCTTCCTGGTCGTTCGCGCCACCCGCGTGGTGGCGCCGGTGCACGGAGCTGCGCATCGACGTGGAGCGCCCCAGCCAGCCCATGGAGGACGCCTTCGGTTCGATCTACGACCGCATCCACCAGCCCGGTGATCGCCTGCATGGCATTCCCGCCATCCCGCTGAACGACCCGGACCTCGTGGTGCGCTACCGCGAGGCCGATGGCGAGTTCTATGTGTATGTGGAAGACGTCCGGTACCGCCGGCTGGCGGGCTACACGGTGTTCAACCGCCTCATCGAAGTCAACCGCGCGGCCGACCGCGTGGTGCGCGCGCCCCATTCCAGCTACGGTGAGGCCTACCAGCGGCGCGGCCTGGCGAGCGCCATCTACCGCTGGGGTCTGGGCGCGGGCCTGTGCCTGGTGACCGGCGCGCGCCAATCGCCGGGTGCGCACGCGCTGTGGCGTTCGCTGGCGCGCGACCATGAGCTGGGCTGCGTGCGCCTGCAAGACAAGATCCTGACCTACCTCGGGCCGGAGGTGGCGCCCGAGGTGATGGACGAGCTGCACACGCGCATGTTGTTGCTTGGCAGCGGCTGGACGCTGGCGCGCTTCGCCGCCGCCACCGGCATGCGAGGGGTTTGAGCGGGTCTCAGCGCAGCGCGGGCGGGCCCCGCTTCTTCCACGAGCGCGACGCCTCGGCCGCGATGTCGATGAAGTTCTTCACCGCCGGGTTGCGGTCCTGCGTGCGGTAGAGCAGGCCCATGCGCACGATCGGGCTGGGCTCCTTCGGCACCACGTAGGCCACGCCCGGGCGCTGCAGCTGCGAGAGCGAGGACGGAATGAGCGAGATGCACAGGCCGGTGGACACGATGGAGATGATGGTCTGCATCTGGCGCGCGTACTGCACGATCTCGGGCGTGAAGCCGGCGCGCGCGCAGTAGTCCTGCACCGCGTCGTACAGGCCGGGCGCCATCGGGCGGCCGAACAGCACGAAGGGCTGGTGCTTGAAGAGCTTCATGCTGGGACTCTTCATGTGCGCCTCCTTCATGCTGTCGGGCAGGGCCAGCACCAGGCGCTCGTCGAACAGCGGCTGGAACGACAGGCCGGGCTCGTTGATCGGCCCGGGCGCGATGCCGATGTCGATCTTGTTGGTCTTGAGGTTGGGTACCTGCATGTCCAGCGTCTCTTCCGACAGGTGCAGCTCGATGCCGGGGTAGCGCTCGCGGCAGAGCTTGAGGGCCTGGGGCAGCATGGTGACGTTGGCGATGGACACGAAGCCCACCGCCAGCGAGCCGGTGTCGCCGCGCGCGCTGCGCTGGGCCAGGATGCGCGCGTGCTCCAGCCGAGCGAGCACGGCGCGCACCTCCACGTAGTAGGTCTGCGAGGCCGGCGTCATGACCACGCCCCGGTTGGTGCGCTCGAACAGCTGCACGCCGAGTTCTTCCTCCAGAGCCTTGATCTGCACCGAGAGGGGCGGCTGGCTGATGTGCAGGCGCTCGGCCGCGCGCATGAAGTTCAGCTCTTCGGCGACGGCGATGAAATAGCGGAGTTGCCGGATGTCAGGCATACGAAAATCATATAACAGAGGCCTGCAAACGGTATTGGCTCGAATGCCGGCATCTCAATACAGTGGCGACCGCCATACCCGGCATACAACGATCGGAGACAAACATGATGTCCATTTCCCGCCGCGCCGGCCTGCTGGCCGTGGGCGCCGCAGTCCTTGCCATCAGCACCGCTGCGCATGCCCAGACCCGCGAAGTCAAGATCGGCTACGCCCTGGCCCCGAACTCGCACTACGGTGCCGGCGCCAACGCCTGGGCCGCGTCGTTCGAGAAGGCCACGAACGGCCAGTTCAAGTTCCGTCAATTCCCCTCCAGCGCCCTGGGTGGCGAGCGCGAATTGCTCGAAGGCCTGCAGCTGGGCACCGTGGAAGCGGCCATCGTCTCCTCCGGCACGCTGAGCAACTTCGTGCCCGAAGTCGGTGTGACCGACATCCCTTTCCTGTTCCGCGACATCAACCACGCACGCAGCGTGCTCGACGGCCCGATCGGCCAGGACCTGCTGGGCAAGTTCAAGTCGCGCAACCTGGTCGCGCTGGCCTGGGGCGAGCAAGGTTTCCGCCACATCACCAACGGCAAGCACCCGATCACCAAGCCCGAAGACCTCAAGGGCCTGAAGATCCGCACGATGGAAAACCCGGTGCACATCACCGCCTTCCGCACGCTGGGCGCCGCGCCCACGCCCATGGCCTGGCCCGAAGTCACCGGCGCGCTGCAGCAGGGCACCATCGACGGCCAGGAGAACCCGATCTCGGTGATCGCCTCGGCCAAGCTCTCGGCGGTGCAGAAGCACCTGGCGCTCACGGGCCACGTGTATTCGCCGGCCATGCTGCTGGTCTCGCCCAAGTTCTGGGACTCGCTCAACGACAGCCAGAAGGCCGCCGTGACCGCGGGCGCCAAGGACGGCGCGAAGGCCATGCGCCAGTTCGTCGACGACATCGAGAAGAAGGGCGTGGACGAGCTGCGCGCCCAGGGCATGCAGATCACCGAGGTGCCCAACAAGGCGCCGTTCCAGCAGGCCCTCTCGCCCGCCTACCAGCAGTACGCCTCCAAGTACGGCAAAGAGCTGATCGACCGCATCGCCAACGCGAAGTGACCGTCTGACCCCCCACCGCCCGGCCCCGTGCCGGGTGGTTCGCTTTGGCACGAGCGCCGCAGGAAATCCCCATGATCGACCGATTCGAGAACGCCCTGGTGGCCGTCAACCGCTGGGTGCTGATCCTGCTGTTGGCGGCGATGTCCGTCATCGTGTTCGCCAACGTCGTGCTGCGCTACACCACCAACGACTCCATCGTCTGGGCCGAAGAGGTCGCGCGCCACCTCATGATCTGGGGCACCTTCCTCGGTGCCGGGCTGGTGCTGCGCTTCGGTGGGCACGTGGCGATCGACAACCTGCACCAGGCCGTGCCCACGCCGCTGGCGCGGGTGCTGCGCGCGCTCGTGGTGCTGCTGATCGCCGGTTTCTGCGTCTCGATGACGTATTTCTCCATCGTCTACACCAGCGTGATGCGGTTCCAGACCACGCCCGCCACCGGCATCTCGTTCGCCTGGATCTACGCGGCCTTGCCCGCGGGCTTCATCCTGATGCTGGTGCACCTGGCCTTTCTGGTGCGCCGCTACGTGATCGACGGCCGCTTCCACGAGTCGCCCGAGATGGACGCCGAGGCGGCCGCCTCGCTCTGAGCCCCTGACGCGGAACCCCCACCATGGTCATCACCCTGTTCGTCGCCGCCGTCGTGCTCATGCTGATCGGCGTGCCCGTGGCGTTCTCGCTCGCCATCGCCGCCGCCCTGGCCGTGGCCCTGGGCGGGCAGTACCCGCAGATCATCGTGTTCAAGGAAATGTTCACCGGCGTGGACAGCTTCCCGCTGATGGCGGTGCCCTTCTTCATCCTCGCGGCCGAGATCATGTCGGGCGGGGCGCTCACGCTGGTGCTGCTGCGCTTCGCCTCGCAGTTCGTCGGCCACCTGCGCGGCGGCCTGGGCTACGCCAACGTGTTGTCGCTCACCATCTTCTCGGGCATCTCGGGCTCGGCCCTGGCGGACGCCGCCGGTCCGGGCTCGATGATGGTGCGCATGATGGACAAGGCCGGCTACGACCGCGCCTACGCGGCCGCGCTGACCGCCAGCACCGCCATCGTGGGGCCCATCATCCCGCCCTCGATCATCATGATCATCTACGCGCTGCAGGACGAGCACGTCTCCGTCGGCGCGCTGTTCATCGCCGGTTTCATCCCAGGCCTGCTGATCGCCGCCGCCATGAGCTGGGTCAACTGGTGGGTCTGCCGCCGGCGCGACTTCCGCTCCGACGCCCCGCGCCCCACCGGCCGCGAGATGCTCATGAACACCATCAAGGCGGTGCCCGCGCTGTTCCTGGTGGTGATCATCCTGGTCGGCATCCGCTTCGGCGTCTTCACGCCCACCGAGGCCTCGGTGGTCGCGGTGTTCTACGCGCTGGTCTGCGGCAAGTGGGTCTACGGCACGCTCAAGTGGTCGGCGCTGCCCGGCATCGCGGCGCGCTCGGCCATGCTCACCGCCTCGGTGCTGTTCGTGGTGGCCGCTTCGTCGGCCTTCGCCTGGGTGCTCACCATCGAAGGCGTGCCGCAGGACCTGGCGCAGGCCATCATCGGCTGGGATCTCTCGCCCGTCACCTTCCTGATCGCGGTGAACATCCTGCTGCTGCTGTTCGGCATCTTCATGGAGCCGCTGCCCGGCGTCACCATCCTCGTGCCCATCCTGGCGCCGATCGCGGCCGCGCTGGGCATCGACCCGATCCACTTCGCGATGGTGGTCATCGTCAACCTCACGCTGGGCATGATCACGCCGCCCGTGGGCGGGTTGCTGTTCGTCACCTCGGTGGCGACCAAGGTGCCGCTCATGGCCCTCACGCGCGAGCTGCCGCCCTTCCTGTGGGCCCACCTCGTGGTGCTGTTGCTGCTCACCTTCGTGCCCGCGATCTCCACCTGGCTGCCGCACGCGCTGGGCTTCTGATGCGCCGCGCCGCCCGCCGCTCCAGTCCTGACGCGGCCGTCTCGCCCCAGGGCGAGATCACCGACGTGGTGCTCGATCGCGGCCTGTCGCTGCACTTCTTCGACGAGGGCGTGGCCGTGCTGTCCTCGCGCATCGAGTCCGGCGAGGGCTATGCGCAGTTCAACAAGCGCGACCTGCAGGTGCTGGTGGATTTTTTCCAGGCGCCGGAGAACCGGCACCTGCTGCAGCCGCCGGTCGACCCCCGGCCTTGACCTCGCAGGGGTGGCTCAGCGCCAGCCCGGCACCTTCTTCAGCACGAAGTTCATCGCCGGTTCGGCCGGTGTGCCGCGCCCCTGGGCCGAGCGGCGGATGCCGCGCAGTTCCTGACCGCAGCCCGAGGCGGTGACGTGGCCTTCCCACACCGCGTCCATGCTCACGCCGTCGGCCGACTCGTCGAGGTTGAACTCGCCGTCCATGACGTCCCCGGACACCACCGCCTGCCGGTCGTTGCCCGCGGTGCTGCGTTTCAGGCTGCCACGCACGCTGTCCGGGTACTCCGGGTGGCGCTCGAACAGCAGCGCACCGGTGGAGGCGGGCGCGGCCTCGCTGCCCCCCGCCTGCGGCCACAGCACCAGCTGCCACAGGCCGTAGAGCTGGCTGGGCGCCATGTCGCCGGGTTGGCTGCAGACGGTCGGGGGTGTGGCCGGCGCTTGCGCATGGCCGGCGCCGGCCAGCAGCGCCCACGCGGCGGCGAGGCAGAGGTGTTTCATGAGGCGGGGTCGGCCGCCTTCTGGGCGGCCTGGTCGGTGGCGCGTTGCGCGAACTCGGCGCGCAGCGCGCGCAGTTTCTCGCGTGGGTCTTCCTTCACGGTGGCCTGGTCCAGCGCCATCTCCTTGATGAAGCGGCTGGCCTGCCCGGGCACGCTCTCGCGCCCCTTCTTGCGGCGTTTGAGCCAGCTCACCGCCAGCGTGCGCTGCGCGCGCGTGATGCCCACGTACATCAGGCGGCGCTCTTCCTGCAGGCGCTGCGCCATGTCGGCCGCCTGCGCGTCGCTCTGGCCGGGCTCCTCGTCCATCTTGAACGGCAGCAGGCCCTCGTTCACGCCGACCAGCATCACGTGCGGCCACTCCAGGCCCTTGGAGGCGTGCAGCGTCGAGAGCGTCACGACGTTCTGGTCCTGCTCGCGCTCGCTCAGCGTGGAGAGCAGGGCGATCGTCTGCACCACCTCGAGCAGGCTCTTGCGCTCGCTCTCGATCTTCACGCCGTCCTCTTCCTCCAGCTTGCCGCCGCAGCGCCCGGCCACCCAGTCGCAGAAGTCCATCACGTTGGTCCAGCGCGCGGCCGCCACCTTCTCGTTGTCCTCGCTGTCGTAGAGGTGCTTCTCGTAGTCGATGTCCTTGAGCCACTCGGTGAGGAAGGCGCGCCCGGCCTCGTGGCCCACGGTGTGGCGCGCGCGGTACTCTAGGTCGTTCACCGCGCGGCCGAACTCGTGCAGCGTGGCCACCGCGCGCGGGGGCAGGGCGGTGCCCAGCGAGTTGGCGAACAGCGCCTCGAACAGGCTCAGCTTGTACTGCGTGGCGAAGGCCCCCAGCTGCTGCAGCGTGGTGTGGCCGATGCCGCGCTTGGGCGTGGTGGCCGAGCGCAGGAAGGCCGGGTCGTCGTTGTTGTTCACCAGCAGGCGCAGCCAGGCGCAGAGGTCGCGGATCTCGGCCTTGTCGAAGAAGCTCTGGCCGCCCGAGACCTTGTACGGCACCTGCGCGCGGCGCAGCGACTGCTCGAACGGGCGCGCCATGTGGTTGGCGCGGTAGAGGATGGCGAAGTCGCGCCACTCCTTGTGCTGCGAGCTCGCGCGCAGGCTCAGGATGCGCGCCACCGCGCGCTCGGCCTCGTGTTCCTCGTTGTCGGCATCGACCACGCGCACCGGCTCGCCCTCGCCCAGGTCGCTCCACAGCGTCTTGGGAAACAGCTTGGGGTTGGGGCCGATGACGTTGTTCGCCGCGCGAAGGATCGCGCTGGTGGAGCGGTAGTTCTGCTCCAGCTTGATGACCTTGAGCTCGGGGAAGTCGTGCGGCAGCTTCTTCAGGTTGTCCAGCGTGGCGCCGCGCCAGCCGTAGATGGACTGGTCGTCGTCGCCCACGGCGGTGAAGCGCGCCCGTTCGCCCACCAGCAGCTTGAGCAGCTCGTACTGCGTGGCGTTGGTGTCCTGGTACTCGTCCACCAGCACGTGGCCCATCTTCTTCTGCCAGCGCGCGCGCACGTCTTCGTGCTCGCGCAGCAGCTTGAGCGGCAGCGTGATGAGGTCGTCGAAGTCCACGCTCTGGAAGGCCACCAGGCGCTCTTCGTAGCGCGCCATGATGGTCGCCATCACGCGCTCGTTTTCGTCCTTGGCCTGAGCGAGGGCCTGTGCCGCGTTCATGCCCGCGCCCTTCCACGCGCTGATGCCCCACTGCCAGCCGCGCGCGGTGGCCGCGTCGGTGGTGCCGCCGCAGTCCTTGAGCAGGCTGGTGATGTCGTCGGTGTCGAGGATGGAGAACTGCTTCTTCAGGCCCAGCACCTCGCCGTCGTCGCGCAGCAGGCGCACGCCCAGCGCGTGGAAGGTGCAGATCAGCACCTTGCGCGCGTCGCGACCCACCAGCTGCGCCGCGCGCTCGCGCATTTCGGCGGCGGCCTTGTTGGTGAAGGTGATGGCGGCGATGCGGTCGGCCGCCAGGCCGGCCTGGATGAGCCGGCCGATCTTGTGCGTGATCACGCGCGTCTTGCCCGAGCCCGCGCCCGCGAGCACCAGGCAGGGCCCCGCCAGGTGGTTCACGGCTTCCAGTTGCGCGAGGTTCAGGCCGTGGGACATGGAGGGAGGCGGGCGGGCGTCGGGAAAGGCGGGAAAAGAGCGTTGGATCATACCGGGCGGGGTGTCGCGGGCCGCCCACGGGCGCCTGAGACAATCGGCCCCGTGCTGCACATCCTGCTGGTCACCTTCCCCTTCTTTGCGCTCGTGCTCGCCGGCTACGTGGCCGCGCGCCGGCGCATGCTGCCGCTGGAGGCCATTCCCGGGCTCAACGGTTTCGTGCTGTTCTTCGCGCTGCCCTGCATGCTGTACCGCTTCGGCTCCACCACACCGATCGCGCAGCTGCTCGACGGCTGGGTGGCCGGCCTGTACCTGCTGTGCGGTCTCATCGTGGTGGGCGCCACCATCGCCTTCACGCGCAACGCGCGCATCCGCTGGAACGACGCCTCCCTGGGCGCGCTGGTGGCGGCCTTTCCCAACTCGGGCTTCATGGGCGTGCCGCTGATCGTGGCCCTGCTCGGCGCGTCGGCGGCGGGCACCGTGATCCTCACCATGGTGGTGGACATGGTGATCACCAGCTCGCTGTGCATCGCGCTCTCGCGCCTGGACGAGGCGCAGGGCCAGGGCCGCTCGGCGGTGGCCGAGGCCACGCGCAAGGCGTTCAAGGGCGTGCTCACCAACCCCATGCCCTGGGCCATCGTGCTCGGCGGCCTGGCCTCGGCCTGGGCCTTCACCCTGCCCAAGCCGGTGGAGCAGACGGTGTGGCTGCTGGCCGATTCGGCCTCGCCCGTGGCGCTGTTCACCATTGGCGCGGTGCTGGCGCGCGCGCAGATGACGGCCAACCACCCCATGCCCCTGGCCGACTACCTGCCGGTGGCGCTGATGAAGCTCTTCGTGCACCCGCTGCTGGTGCTCGCCGTGGGCTGGCTGGCCATCCGCGCGGGTGCCCCACTGTCGTGGCCGACGCTGGTGGTGATGGTGCTGGTGGCCGCGCTGCCCAGCGCGAGCAACGTCTCGCTGCTGGCCGAGCGCTTCGGCGCCGACAACGGGCGCATCGCCCGCATCATCCTCGTGACCACGGCGGCCGCCTTCCTCACGTTCTCCGGGGCCGTGGCGCTGCTGACCTGAAGCTTTCGTGACGGGAGAATGAAGCTTCGATAGGCACTGCCTATGTCCTTCATCCAGGCTTTTGTTTTGACACCCCCGGGGTGGCTCTCTAAAGTGCGTTGGCTCACCCCCGCCAACCACAAAGGAGATCCCCATGTCAGAAGCCAAGTGTCCCTTCCACCACGGTTCCGGTGTCGGAACCAGCAACAAGGACTGGTGGCCGAACCAGTTGCGCATGGACGTGCTGAACCAGCACTCCGCCAAGTCCAACCCGCTGGGCGAATCGTTCGACTACGCGGCCGAATTCAAGAAGCTGGACTACAAGGCACTCAAGGCCGATCTGAACAAGCTGATGACCGACAGCCAGGACTGGTGGCCCGCCGACTTCGGCCACTACGGCCCGCAGTTCATCCGCATGGCCTGGCACTCGGCCGGCACCTACCGCACCACCGACGGCCGTGGCGGCGGCGGCCGTGGCCAGCAGCGCTTCGCGCCGCTCAACTCGTGGCCCGACAACGTCAACATCGACAAGTCGCGCCGCCTGCTGTGGCCGATCAAACAGAAATACGGCCAGCAGATTTCCTGGGCCGACCTCATGATCCTCGCGGGCAACGTGGCGCTGGAGTCCATGGGCTTTCGCACCTTCGGCTTCGCGGCGGGCCGTGAGGACGTGTGGGAACCCGATACCGACGTGAGCTGGGGCGCCGAGACCAAGTGGCTGGGCGATGACCAGCGCTTCGAGGGCGACCGCGTCCTGGTCAAGAGCCTGGGCGCGACGCACATGGGCCTGATCTATGTGAACCCCGAAGGCCCGAACGCCAGCGGCGACTACATGGCCGCGGCCAAGGACATCCGCGCCACCTTCTACCGCATGGCCATGGACGACGAGGAAATCGTCGCGCTGATCGCCGGTGGTCACACCTTCGGCAAGGCGCACGGCGCGGCGCCGGAATCGCACAAGGGCAAGGAACCCGAGGGCGGTTCGATCGAAGCGCAAGGCCTGGGCTGGACCAGCGACTTCGGCAGTGGACATGGCAAGGACACCGTCTCCAGCGGCCTGGAAGTGACCTGGACCACCACCCCCGCGCAATGGAGCAACAACTTCTTCGAGAACCTGTTCAAGTTCGAATGGGAAGAGGAGCGCAGCCCCGCGGGCGCCAGGCAGTGGGTCGCCAAGGACGCGCCGGAGATCATCCCCGATGCGCACGTGCCCGGTCTGAAGCACAAGCCCAAGATGCTCACCACCGACCTGACCATGCGCTTCGATCCCGAGTTCGGCAAGATCTCCCAGCGCTTCCTCAACGACCCGCAAGCCTTCGCCGAGGCCTTCGCCCGTGCCTGGTTCAAGCTGACGCACCGCGACATGGGACCCAAGGCGCGTTACCTTGGCCCTGAAGTGCCGAAGGAAGACCTGATCTGGCAGGACCCGCTGCCCGCGGCCACGCACAACCCCACGGCGGCGGACATCGCCGACCTCAAGGCCCGGATCGCGGCCTCGGACCTGTCGGTGAGCGAGCTGGTCTCGGTGGCCTGGGCTTCGGCCTCCACCTTCCGTGGTGGCGACAAGCGCGGTGGCGCCAACGGCGCGCGCCTGGCGCTCGCGCCGCAGAAGGACTGGGCGGTCAACCAGGTGGCGGTGAGGGCGCTGCCCAAGCTGGTGGAGATCCAGAAAGCCTCGGGCAAGGCCTCGCTGGCCGACGTGATCGTGCTGGCCGGTGGGGTCGGTGTCGAGCAGGCGGCCAAGGCCGCGGGGGTCGCCGTGGACGTGCCGTTCACGCCCGGGCGGGTCGATGCGCGGCAGGACCAGACCGACGTCGAATCCTTCGCCGTGCTGGAGCCCGAGGCCGATGGCTTTCGAAATTACAAGGCGGGCAAGAGCGCCGCGTCGACGGAAGCGCTGCTGGTCGACAAGGCGCAGCTGCTCACGCTGACGGCGCCCGAGATGACCGCGCTGGTGGGGGGCCTGCGCGTGCTCGGCGCCAACGCCGACGGCAGCCAGCACGGGGTGTTCACCGACCGGGTCGGCGCACTCACCAATGCCTTCTTCGTCAACCTGCTGAACATGAACACCGTGTGGACGCCGGTGGATGCCGAGGCCGAGGTGTTCGAAGGCAAGGACCGCCAGAGCGGCCAGCTGCGGTACACCGCCACCCGCAACGATCTGGTGTTCGGCTCCAACTCGGTGCTGCGCGCCTATGCCGAGGTGTACGCCAGCGCGGATGGCCAGTCGAAGTTCCTCAAGGACTTCGTGGCCGCCTGGACCAAGGTCATGAACCTGGACCGGTTCGACATCGCCTGATCGTTTCGGGCATCCGTCCAAGCCCCGGGATGCCGAATCCCGGGGCTTTTGTTTTGGGCATGGGCCGATGTCCCCGGCGGCGAGGCCCATGCCGTTGCTGCATCAACCAAACTTTCGATCATGGGGGCGCACTCATGCTGGACCCGTCGCGGTGCGATGGGGACGGGTGTTGTGTTCGTGTTGTGAGGATGTGGTTCATGGACGTGGTCGGGTTCAGCGCGAGGAGGGTCGCCCAGGTCGGGGTCGACCCCTTCAAAAAGGTGGAAAGCCCCAGGGGCATTGCGCTCAGCCCTGGCAACACCTGGGCATCGACGAAGGCCGGCTCTGGCCCCTTGCCGGGTTCTGATGAGGTTTCGGGCATTTCGATCTCCGCGCCGTCGCTGCGAGAGGACCCTCCCTCGGTGAGGGCGCGGGTGTTGGTGCACCAGGATGTCCAGGCCGTGAAGAGCCTGCCCACGTTTGCGCAAAGGCACCCGCTTCTGGCCAGGGTGTTCCGTGTTTTCACGGCCGTGCTGGCGTTTCCGCTGCTGCTGGCGTTGAACACGGTCGCGATTCCATTGGCGCATGCCGTGGCATGCGCCTCGAAGGAGTGGGGCGATGGGGGCCTGGCCCAGTCCTTGGGCAAAAGCCGGCTGGTGCGGGCGCTGTGGGGCGACGGTTTCGCCGACTGGCTGGCCACCGGCGACGGCAAGGTGCAGGGCGTGCTTGCGATGCTGTGCGTCTGCCTGCCGGTGTTGCTGGTGAAGTCCGCCGTGTTTTCCGTGCACGGCGCGTCGGGCCTGTTCGACAACCTGTCGAACGGATTTTCCGAACGCGCATGGGCGTGCCAGGCGGGGTCGATCTACGACACCTGGACGAAGGACCAGGGCGTGCTCGCGCCCAGCTATCGCTTCCGGTCCGGCACCTGGGTGCGTGCGCGGTAGGCCGGGTCGATGGCGCGCTCCGAGCTCGAACGGGTGCTGGCGCAGATGGGCGAACACCTCGGCCTGCGGGACGCGCACCGCCTGCAGGACGGCGGGCTGCTGGAGGTGGGCGGGCACGAGATGCTGTTGCATCACGACGCAGAAAATGCGCCACACTTGGTCCAGGCGCGCCTGAACCTGGGACCGGCCGACCCGCACCAGCGCGAATGGATCTGGCACCGGCTGCTGGTCAGCAACTTCGAATGGGCCTGCAACGGCAGCCTGGGCTGGAGCCTGTCACCCGAGGGCGATCTGGCCATGCTCACCGCGCACCACCCCTTGGACACGCAGACCACGGGTGCCGAGCTGGCCGCCTGGCTGCGTGAGCTGCTGGTCTGCGCGCGGGCGCATTGGCAGGCCCTGCCGTCGCGGCAGGCCATGGCCGACCTCCAGGCCCTGGCTCCGCTGCGGCGCACCCGGCGGCCCGTGTCCACGCAGCCCGATGGCTGGGAGCCGCTGATCGACGCGCTCTGCGACCACGTGGGCATCGCCGAGCGCCATGCCTTGCGGCGTGGCGAGGGCAGCCTGCGGGTGGACGGCGTGGACATGCTGCTGCGGCACGACCCGTTGGTGCCCGGGCGTTTCCAGGTGAGCCTCGACCTGGGCATGGCGCCAATCGTCCCGCGTGAAAAGCTGTGGCAGGGCCTGCTGTGGAGCAACTTTCTGATGGGCGCGGGCGGCGATGTGCTGTTCAGCGTGCTCCCGCAGCGCGAGGCGGTGGTGATGACGCTGCAGCAGACCTTGCCGGTCGAACCGAGCGCGCAGGAGTTCTGCGATCTGCTGCATGCCCTGGCGGCACAAGGCCAAGGTGTCTGGGACACCCTGCGCGACACGGTCTCGCGGATGGAAACCGCCATGCCGGTAGGCCCGCCGGCCCAGGCGGGTCGACGCTTGAGCGCGCCTTGACGGTTGCCTACCGCTTCAAGGCCTCCTGCTCCAGCAGCAGGTAGGTGTTGTACGCGTTCATGCGGTTGGCCGGGCCGAACATGGGCATGGTCTCGAAGGCGGACCAGTCGGTCTTGTCGTAGGCCTCTTCGAACGGCACGAAGTTCTCCACCGCCTCGCCCATGCTCTGGCGCAGGTGCTTGAGGTAGTCGCGCGTGGTGCCGATGTCCTTCTTCGGGTCGGTGGACGCGGCGCCGTGCCCCGGCACGACCGCCTTGGCGTCGAAGGCCAGCAGGCGCTCCAGCGACAGGATCCACTGGCGGCTGTTGGCCTGGCCCACGAAGGGCAGGCGGCCGTTGAAGAACAGGTCGCCCGCGAACAGCACCTTTTCCGAAGGCACGAACACCGTGAGGTCTTCGGGCGTGTGGGAGGGCCCGACCGGCGTGAGCTCGAACACCACGCCACCGACCTTCAGGGCGGTGGGTCCGTCGATCCAGACGTCGGCCGGCACGATGCGGGTCTGCTCGTTGATCCAGGGCGCGAGGTCGGTGCGCGAGGCCTCCAGGCGCAGGCGCGCGGTGTCGGACTGGATGTACTCGCGCGACGCGCTGTGCGCGATGATCTTCGCCCCCAGCTGCTTGAAGTGCTGCAGGCCGTAGATGTGGTCGGCGTGGTAGTGGGTCAGGATCACGTGGGTGATCGGCTTGTCGGTCCGTTGGCGGATCGCCTGCGTGAGCCGCTCGGCCAGCCGGGGCGAGCCCAGCGCGTCCACCACCACCACGCCCTCGGGGGTGACCACGAAACCGGCGTTGCTGATGAAGTTCTGGTTCCTGGTCGAGCCCAGCTGGGTCAGGCCCTGCACGTAGTAGCTGTGGGGGCCGACCGCCTCCACGGTCATGGCCGGGCCGGTGTCGGCGGCGGGCTGGGCCTGGGCGGCGAAGGTGGCCAGGGCGATCAGGGGCGCAAGCCACCAGCGAAGGGAAAGTCGGGGCACGGGTCGTCTCCAGTAGTCTTGCCTGCTCTTATATCGCAATTTACTTATATTTGAGCGCGGTCGGCTTTGCGGGTCTCACGTTTTCGGGCCGACTGCCGATCTTCAAGGCGAGCCGGCGACATGACCGGCCAGGAGCCCGCATGATCAAGCCCCCTTTGCCGCACAACGAAGCGAAGCGCCTGAAGGCGCTGCGCGACCTGGTGATCCTGGACACGCCGCCCGAGGCGCGTTTCGACCGCATCTCGGCGTTCGCGGCGAAAGAGTTCAACGTGCCGATCGCGTTGGTGTCGCTGGTCGATCACGATCGCCAGTGGTTCAAGTCGTCCTTCGGCCTGGAGGACGTGCAGGAAACGCCGCGCGACATTTCCTTCTGTGGCCACGCGGTGGCGATGGCGAAGACGCTGATCGTGCCCGATGCGCTGGCCGATCCCCGCTTCGCCGACAACCCCATGGTGGTGGGCCAGCCCTATGTGCGCTTCTACGCCGGGGCGCTGCTGCGCCTGCCGTACGGGCAGGTGGTGGGCACGCTGTGCATCATGGACCGGCGCCCGCGCGATTTCGACAAACTGGACGAGGCCATCCTCAACGGCCTGCGCGACCTGGTGGTGGAGGAGCTGTTCCGGCGCGAGGAGGCCGTGTCGTGAGCGCCGGCCGGCCGCAGGTGCTGCTGATCGAACCCGATGGCCTGGTGCGCGGCACCGTGGCCTCGGTGTGCCGCGAGCTGCAGCTGGTGCGGCTGCAGCAGGTGACCAGCATCGCCCAGGGCGAAAAATGGATGCAGAGCAACGTGGACCACGGCCTGCTGCTCTCGCTGGCCGAGCGCGACGCGGCGCTGGCGCTGCTCACGCGGCTGCGCGCGGGTGAACTGCGTTGCGAGGCCGACATTCCGGTGGCGGTGATGGTGGCCAGCGCCGACGCGGAGCTGGTGGTGCGGCTCAAGGAGCTGGACGTGCGCCGCCTGCTGCTGCAACCCTTTCGCCTGCGCGACGTGGTGCACACGCTGGAGCAGCTCTGGCCGATGCCGGAAATCCTCGTCGCCTGAAGAGGCGCCCTCCAGAACACCGCGGGTCCGGCTTCGCCGGCCCGCAGGTGTTGCCCCCTGGGGGGTGACGCCGCAGGCGGCGCGGGGGATCCCTCTAGATCGCGAGCGGGTCCACGTCCACCGCGTAACGCACCAATCCACGCGCCTGCGGCAGGCCCCGGCACTCCAGCAAGACCGGCTGCCAGGCGCTCAGGAAGCGCTGCAGGGCGGCGCGCGAGACGGCCTCCACCAGCAATTGCGCGCGCTCCACGTTGGCCACGCGCTGGATGGTCAGCGGCACCGCTGGGTAGAGCGTGATCTCGTCGCGGTGCGGCAGGCCGTCGGCGGCCTGCGCGGCCGCGTTCAGGTAGGCCTGGGCCGCCTGCTGGGTTTTCGCGTCGGCGCGCAGCAGCGCCTGGTGGCCGAAGGGCGGCATGCCCGCGCTTTCGCGCTCGCCCAGCTGCTGCGCGGCGAAGGCCGGGAAGTCGTGCCGGCGCAGCGCGGCGAACAGCGGGTGCTGCGGCGTCCAGGTCTGCACCCACAGCTCGCTCTCGCTGCCCTGGCTGCTCACGAAAACCGCGTCGCGCCCGGCGCGCCCACCGGCCTGCATCAGCAGCGCGAACAGGCGCTCGGGCGCGCGGTAGTCGCTGGCGAACAGGCCCGAGTCGGCGTTGATGCCGGCCACCAGCGTGATGCGGCGGAAGTCGTGGCCCTTGGCGATCATCTGCGTGCCCACCAGCACGTCCACCTCGCCGCTGTGCATGGTGGCGAGCTGCTGTTCCAGGCTGCCCTTGAGGCGGGTCGAGTCGGCGTCCATGCGCGCCACGCGCGCGGGGCCGCCGTCGGGGCGCTTCACGTCGGCCAGCAGGCTGGCGAGTTGCTCTTCCACCTGTTCGGTGCCTTTGCCGATGGGCGCGATGTCGAGGTTGCCGCACTCGGGGCAGGCGCGCGGCACGCGCTCGGTGAAGCCGCAGTGGTGGCAGCGCAGCGTGCGGTCCAGCTTGTGGAACACGCGAAAGGCGCTGCAGTGCGGGCAGGCGCTCTTCCAGCCGCAGTCGTGGCAGGCCAGCACCGGGGCGTAGCCGCGCCGGTTGAGCAGCACCATGCATTGTTCGCCACGCGCGATGCGCTCGGCCATCGCGGCCACCAGGGGCGGGGCGAGCACCGCGCCCTTGGGCTGGTGGTTCATGTCGACCAGGCGCAGGCGCGGCAGCGCGCCGCCGCCGATGCGCGCCGGCATGGCCAGGCGCAGGTAACGGCCCTGGTCGGCCGCGTGCCAGCTCTCCAGCGAGGGCGTGGCCGAGCCGAGCACGACGCGGCAGCGCGCCGCCGCATCGCCCGTCTCGGCCACCAGCGCCTCCGTTTCCACCTTGGCGCGGTAGACCGCGAGGTCGCGCGCCGAATAGCGCGCGCCTTCCTGGCTCTTGTAGCTGGGGTCGTGCTCTTCGTCGACCACGATCAGGCGCAGCCCCGGCAGGCTGGCCAGCACCGCCATGCGCGTGCCCAGCACGATGCGCGCCTGGCCGGTGTGCGCCGCGAGCCAGCCGGCCAGGCGCTGCGCGGGCGTCATGCCGCTGTGCAGGCAGACCAGGGCACCCGCGCCGAACAGGGGCTCGAAGCGCTCGCGAAAGCGCGCTTCCAGCTGCGGCGTGAGGTTGATCTCCGGCACCATCACCAGCACCTGCGCGTCGGCCTGCGCCTGCAGCACGTGCTGCGTGGCCTGCAGGTAGACCTCGGTCTTGCCGCTGCCGGTGGCGCCGTACAGCAGCACCGGGGCCTGCGCGGCTTCCAGCGCCTGCAGGGCCTCGCGCTGTTCGTCGCTCAGGTCCAGGCCGATGTCGGTGGCCGTGCCGTCGGGCGGGGCTTGCGGGGCGCGGTCGGCCTGCTGCTTCTGGCTTTTCTTGAGGCGTCGGGCGAGCTGCACGGTGTTCAGGTCGCGAAGTTGTGGCGGCAGGGCTGCCAGCGACACCTCGCCCAGGCTGCGCTGGTAGTACTGCGCCGCGAAACGCAGCAGCTGGCGCCAGCGCGCGTTGAGCGGCGGCAGGCCTTCGAGCACGCCGGCCACGGTTTTGGTCTGGGCTTCTGTCAGGCCTTCGGGCGGCTGGTCGGGGCATTCCCAGACCACACCCAGCACCTCCCGGGCACCCAGCGGCACCCGCACCAAGGTGCCCGGTGCGAGCGACAACTCACTCCGGTAAGTCAGGCTGGCGCCCACCCCGCTGTGGGCCGGGGTGGCCACGACGACGCTGGGCCAGAAAGCCATGCTTAGCGCCCATTCCTCAGCTGGACTGTCGGAATGCGCGCTAAGTTGTTGATTTGACAGAGCATCGGAACATATCCAGACTTTTTGTGGATAACTTTGTTGATAGTTTGCCTGCGCGCCGTCGGAAGCCTTGCAAATCAAGGGTTTGCTTAAACTGCCCGCAAAAAAAGCAGAAAATAAAATCTATATGAATCAATAACTTACGAGGCACTTGTAGGATTTGTCTGGCGCCTGGCCGCGGCGGGCCTCATGGCGCACCGCAGCACGAGTTTTGTGCATAAGTAAGGCGTGTCAAGTGACTTTTTCGGCATTATTTGTGTTATGGCCGGTTCAGACGGCGGCTTTTTGACGCCTTCATGACGCCAGAACGGGGCGTTGCATCCGCCGCCTCAAGGGCGCCGGGGCAGGCCAAAAGCCCCGGCTCAGCTGCAAAAACGGGAGCGCTTCAGGCCGCCTGGCGCAGCCGCCGGGAATGCGAATGCACCGCATCCACGAGCACCGACACGTGCTCCGGCGGGGTGTGCTGGCTGATGCCGTGGCCCAGGTTGAAGATGTGCGTGGGGCCGGTGCCGGCGCCCTGGTGCGGCCGGCCGAAGCTCTCGAGCACCGCGGCCACCTCGGCCTCGATGCGCTCGGGCGGCGCGAACAGCACGTTGGGGTCGATGTTCCCCTGCAGCGCCTTGCCGTGGGCGCCTTCGCCCACCTGGGCGCGCGCGCGGGCCAGGTTCACGGTCCAGTCCAGGCCCAGGGCGTGGCAGTCGAGGTCCTTCATGTCGTCCAGCCACAGGCCGCCGCCCTTGGTGAAGACGATGCGCGGAATCACCACGCCGCCGTGTTCGCGCTTGAGCTGCGCCAGCACGCGGCGCGTGTAGGCCAGGCTGAAGTCCTGGAACTTGCCGTCGGCCAGCACACCGCCCCAGCTGTCGAACACCATCACGGCCTGGGCGCCGGCGTCGATCTGCGCGTTGAGGTAGGTGGCCACGGCGTCGGCGTTGACCGCGAGGATGCGGTGCATCAGGTCGGGCCGCGCGTACATCAGCGACTTCACGGCGCGGTAGTCGTCGCTGCCGCCGCCTTCGACCATGTAGCAGGCCAGCGTCCAGGGGCTGCCCGAAAAACCGATCAGGGGCACACGGCCGTCGAGCGCCTTGCGGATCGAGGTGACGGCGTCGAACACGTAGCGCAGCTTGTCCATGTCGGGCACGGCCAGCGCGGCCACGTCGGCCTCGGTGCGCACGGTCTTCTCGAACTTCGGGCCTTCGCCGAGGGCGAACGACAGGCCCAGGCCCATGGCGTCGGGCACGGTGAGGATGTCGCTGAACAGGATGGCCGCGTCCAGCGCGTAGCGCTCCAGCGGTTGCAGCGTCACTTCGGTCGCGTAGTCGGTGTTGGTTGCCAGCCCCATGAAACTGCCGGCCTGGGCGCGCGTGGCGCGGTACTCGGGCAGGTAGCGGCCGGCCTGGCGCATGAGCCAGACGGGCGTGTGGTCGGTGGATTGGCGAAGGCAGGCGCGCAGAAAGGTGTCGTTCTGCAGGGGGGCAAAGGGCATGTCGGTATCGGGGACTGGGGTGGGG
>NZ_JBYTAE010000062.1:0-38552 GCF_058787875.1 Hydrogenophaga sp. FW305-3-2-15-A-LB1
CCGCCCCCACCACCGCCGCAGGCGGTCAAGGTCAGCAGGGCCCCCAGGATCAAGCCCACACCAGCGAGTCGTTGTTCATCAGGAAGAGACAGGTGTTGCATGCGCTCCACTCTAGGGTCGGGCCGACGGAGTAAGGTAAGCGGATGTAGAAGACGACCGCTCTTCGGCCAGGCAGCGCCGCCGTTCCGAAAACCGTTGGGCGGGCGTTGCAAAATTAGCCGACCGATCGGTCGGCTAATTGGCTATACTGCGATCCGCACCCATTGCGCAGGAGATTCCGCATGTACACCCAGTCCTTCAATGTGCCCGACGCCGACGCCCAATCCGGCACCCCGCTCAAGGCCGTGCCCCACGACACCGCCCTGCAGGCGCACTTCGACGCCGTGATCGACGCCGACGGCAAGATCGAGCCGCGCGACTGGATGCCCGACGCCTACCGAAAGACGCTGGTGCGGCAGATCAGCCAGCACGCGCACAGCGAGATCGTGGGCATGCTGCCCGAGGGCAACTGGATCTCGCGCGCGCCCAGCCTCAAACGCAAGGCGATCCTGGTGGCCAAGGTGCAGGACGAAGGCGGCCACGGCCTGTACCTCTACAGCGCGGCCGAGACGCTGGGCACCAGCCGCGACCAGATGTTCGACGCGCTGCACAGCGGCAAGGCCAAGTACAGCTCCATCTTCAACTACCCCACGCTGACCTGGGCCGACGTGGGCGTGGTCGGCTGGCTGGTGGACGGCGCGGCGATCATGAACCAGATCCCGCTGTGCCGCTGCAGCTTCGGGCCCTATGCGCGCGCCATGATCCGGGTCTGCAAGGAAGAAAGTTTCCACCAGCGCCAGGGCTTCGAGTCGCTGATGACCATGATGCAGGGCACGGCCGAGCAGAAGGCCATGGTGCAGGACGCGGTGAACCGCTGGTGGTGGAAGTGCCTGGCCATGTTCGGCCCGCCCGACGCCGACAGCCCCAACAGCGTGCAGGGCATGCGCTGGGGCATCAAGCGCATCAGCAACGACGACCTGCGCCAGAAGTTCGTGGATGCGACCGTGCCGCAGGCCGAGGTGCTGGGCGTCACCCTGCCCGATCCGGCGCTGAAGTGGAACGAGGCACGCGGCCACCACGACTACGGCCAGATCGACTGGGACGAGTTTTGGGCCGTGGTCAACGGCGACGGCCCGTGCAACAAGGAACGCCTGGCCACCCGCGTGAAGGCCTGGAACGACGGCGCCTGGGTGCGCGAAGCCGCCCTCGCCCACGCCCGCAAACAACAGCAACGTGCCATGAAGGAGGCCGCATGAACACCACCACCTTGAAGGAATGGCCTCTCTGGGAGGTCTTCGTGCGCAGCAAGCAGGGCCTGGAGCACAAGCACTGCGGCAGCCTGCACGCCAGCGACGCCCAGCACGCGCTGCACCTGGCGCGCGACGTGTACACGCGGCGCCAGGAAGGCGTGAGCATCTGGGTCGTGCAAAGCAGCGGCATCACGGCCAGCGAGCCCGACAGCAAGGACAGCTTCTTCGACCCGGCCGCCGACAAGGTGTACCGCCATCCCACCTTCTACGAGATCCCCGACAAAGTGGGGCACATGTGATGAGCGGCACGGCACCGATCGACTACCTGCTGCACCTGGCCGACAACGCGCTGGTGCTGGGGCAGCGCAACGCCGAGTGGTGCGGCCACGGGCCCATCCTCGAAGAAGACCTCGCGCTGGCCAACAACAGCCTGGACCTGCTCGGCCAGGCCCGCCTGCTCTACCAGCACGCGGCCACGCTGATCAACGCCGACCCGGCCCAGGCGCAGCGCTTCGCCCACCTGCAGGGTGCGCGCACCCACGGCGCGGTGACCGAGGACACGCTGGCCTACTTCCGCGACACGCACGAATTCCGCAACCTCACGCTGCTGGAGCTGCCGCACAGCGGCCCGCTGGCCAGCACCGCGTCCGGCGACCGCGACTACGCGACCACCCTCGCGCGCAACTTCCTCTACAGCGCGCTCATGGTGCTGGTGTGGGACCGGCTGCAGACCTCGGCCGATGCGCAGCTCGCCGCCATCGCGGCCAAGTCGCTGAAGGAGGTGCGCTACCACCTGCGCCACGCCAGCGACTGGCTGGTGCGCTTCGGCGATGGCACCGACGAATCGCACGCCCGCGCGCAGGCCGCGCTGCAGCACCTGCTGCCCTACTGCCAGGAGTTCTGGATCGGCAACGAGGCCGAAACCGCCGCGGTGCACAACGGCACCGGCGTCGACGTGGCCGGCCTGCAGGCCGATTGGGACGCGCTGGTGGACGACACGCTGAACGAGGCCACGCTGCAGCGCCCCTCCGTGCAGGGTCATGTGCCGCAGGGCAAACACGGCGTGCACTCCGAGCACATGGGATTTCTGCTCGCCGAGATGCAGAGCCTGGCACGCACGCACCCGCAGGCCGTGTGGTGAGCGCCCACCATGCACACCGAAATCCATGACGCGCTCGCCGGCCTGGCCGACCCGGAAATCCCGGTGGTCAGCCTGAGCGAGCTCGGCATCCTGCGCGGCGTGCGCACCGGCGCGGACGGTGTTCCCGAGGTGGTGATCACGCCGACCTACAGCGGCTGCCCGGCCATGGGCCAGATCGAGGACGACGTGCGCGCCGCGTTGGCGAACGCGGGCCTCACCGCGCGCGTGGTCACGCAGCTCGCGCCGGCCTGGACCACCGACTGGATGACCGAAGCCGCGCGCGAGAAGCTGCGCGCCTACGGCATCGCGCCACCACAATGCGGCAGCGAGCCGCCGGCCTCCGCCGCGCCGCTGAAGTTCTCGCGCCAGGCCCTGCGCCGCGAGACCGTGCCCTGTCCGCAGTGTGGATCGACCCACACCACCGAGACCTCGCCCTTCGGCTCCACCGCCTGCAAGGCGATGTACCGCTGCCTCGACTGCCTGGAACCGTTCGACTACTTCAAGCCTTATTGACGCCATGTCCACCGCCGCCCGCTTCCACGAACTCCCGATCGCCCGCATCAGCCCCGAGGCCGCCGGCGCGGTGGCGATCACCTTCGCGATCCCACCCGAGCAGCGCGCCACCTTCGCGTTCGAGCCCGGCCAGTTCCTCACCGTGCGCGCCACCATCGACGGCCAGGACGTGCGGCGCAGCTACTCCATCAGCAGCCCGCGCAGCCTGCTCACGCAGCGCGGTGAACTCACGCTGGGCATCCGCCCCGTGGACGGCGGCGTGTTCTCCAACTGGGCCGCCACCGCCCTGAAGGCCGGCGACACGCTCAAGGCGATGCCGCCCGACGGCCGCTTCACCGTGCACAAGCCGCGCGCGGTGCACCGCGTGGGGTTCGCGGCCGGCTCGGGCATCACGCCCATCCTCTCGCTCATGGCCAGCACGCTGGAAGAGTCGCCCACCTCGAAGTTCACGCTCGTGTACGGCAACCGCCGCATGGGCAGCGTGATGTTCAACGAGTCGCTGCAGGACCTGAAGGACCGCTACGCGGACCGCCTCACGCTGATCCACATCCTCTCGCGCCAGGCGCAGGAAGTGCCGCTGCTCGAAGGCCGCATCGACGCCGACAAGGTGCGCGCCCTGATCGACACCCTGCTGCCCGTGGGCAGCATGGACGAGGTCTTCATCTGCGGCCCCGAAGCCATGATCGAGGCGACCGAAAAGGCCTTGCTCGATGCGGGCGTGCGCCCGGACCGCGTGCACACCGAGCGCTTCACCTCGCCCACGCTGGAGGCCTTGCCCGCCGCGCAGCGCCAGGCCGTGGTGCTCGGCCAGCCGGCCGTGCGCGCCGAGGGTGACGTGGCGCTCACCGTGGTGCTCGATGGCAAGCCGCACGAGCTGCGCATGAACCGCGACGAGCGCGTGCTCGACGTGGCCCTGAACGCCGGGCTGGACCTGCCCTGGTCGTGCCGGGGCGGCGTGTGCTGCACCTGCCGCGCCAAGGTGATGGAAGGCGCGGTGCAGATGGACAAGAACTTCACGCTCGAACCCTGGGAGACCGACAAGGGCTTCGTGCTGAGCTGCCAGGCGCGGCCCACCACCGACCGCGTGGTGGTGAGCTACGACGAGCGCTGAGGCCCGCGTTCCGTCAAAAGCGCCAGCCCAGGCCCACGCCGACCAGCACGGGGTCGGCCTTGAACTGGCCGATCTTCGCGCCACCGGCGCTCACGTCGGTCTTGATGAAGACCTTCTTCACATCGACGTTCAGGTAGAGCTGCTTGCTCAGCGGAATGTCCACCCCCACCTGCAGCGCCGGGCCGAAGCTGTGGCGCTTCACGTCGGCCGCGCCGCCCAGCAGGTGCACCGAGCTGAAGCGCGTGTAGTTGAGGCCCGCGCCCACGTAGGGCTTGAAGCCGGGCGCGTCGAAGTGGTACTGCACGGTCAGCGTGGGTGGCAGGTGGCGCAGCGTGCCGATGGCCGCGCCGTTGGACGTGAGGGTGTGTTTCTGCGGCACCGTGAGGATGAGCTCGGCCGCGAGGTGCTTGCTGAAGAAGTAGCTCACGTCGACTTCGGGCAAGCCCTTGTTGTTCATGGCCAGGCCCAGGCCGGTGCCGTCCTTGTCGGCGCTGTCCAGGTGCACGGCGCGGGCGCGCACGAGCACGCTGCCGGCCTGGAAGTCGTCCTGCGCCAGGGCGGCGCCCGAGGCGAGCAGGCAGGTGGACGCGAGGGCGGCCAGGGCGAAGTGGTGCGTATTCATGATGGTCTTCTGTGTTGCGTTGACTCGGGAGAATCCCCGCGTCCATTACAGAAGACCGTGCGTGGCGCGGCGTTGCGCCACGTCAAACCGGCCGGAGACCTGGCCCCGCTGGTGCGGGTTGCTTGACGCAGGTCAAGCCACGCGCTTCAGTCGCGCAACAGCACGACCCGGCCGACGCCGCCCTGCACGATGCCCAGCGCCGACGCGGCCGCGCGGCTGAGGTCGATGATGCGGCCCGGCACGTGCGGGCCGCGGTCGTTGATGCGCACCGTCACCTCCTTGCCCGTGCGGGCGTGGCGCACACGCACGCGGGTGCCGAACGGCAGGGTCTTGTGGGCCGCGGTGAGTTCGTTCATGTCGTAGACCTCGCCGCTGGCGGTGCGCCGGCCGTGGAAAGGCTCGCCGTACCAGGACGCCAGGCCCCGCGCGATGACGCTCTCGCTGGCGTCCGGGGTGTCGGTGTCGTCGGCCGAGGCATCGGGCACGCTGCCCAGGTCGGGCATGTCCGGCGCTCGCGTCGCGCAGCCGCCGAGCCACAACAAGGTGGCCAGCGCCAGCGTGACCGCGGGCTTGAGGCTCATGCAAGACCGAGGCGCTGGACGATGTCCGTCGTGGCCCCGCTCTGGTTCATGGTGTAGAAGTGCAGCCCCGGCACGCCGCCGCCGCGCAGGCGGTCGCACAGGTCGGTCACCACGTCCAGGCCGAAGGACTTGATGGACGCGGTGTCGTCGCCGAAGGCCTGCAGGCGCATGCGGATCCAGCGCGGGATCTCGGCGCCGCAGGCGTCGGAGAAGCGCATCAGCTGCGTGGAGCTGGTGATGGGCATGATGCCCGGCACCACCGGCACGTCCACGCCCACGCGCTGCAGCTCGTCACGGTAGCGGAAGTAGGCGTCGGCATTGAAGAAGTACTGCGTGATGCCCGAATCGGCACCGGCCTTCACCTTGGCCGCGAAGGCCTCGAGGTCGGCCTCGGGCGAGCGGGCCTGCGGGTGCGTTTCCGGGTAGGCCGCCACCTCGATGTGGAATCGGTCACCGGTCTCGGCGCGCACGAAGGCCACCAGGTCGCTGGCGTAGCGGAACTCGCCACCCACGCCGTAGCCGCTGGGCAGGTCACCGCGCAGGGCCACGATGCGGCGGATGCCGGCGGCCGCGTAGGCCGCCAGGCGCTCGCGGATGCTCGCGCTCGACTGGCCGATGCAGCTCAGGTGCGGCGCGGCGGGGCAGCCCTCGCCCATGATCTCGGTCACGGCCTGCAGCGTGCCGTCCTGCGTGGAGCCGCCGGCGCCAAAGGTCACCGAGCAGAACTCGGGCTTGAGCGCGTACAGCTGCTGGCGCACCGCGCGCAGCTTGACCGCGCCTTCGGGCGTCTTGGTCGGGAAAAATTCCAGGCTGATGGGAAGACTCACGGCCCCCTCCTTACATCACTTGCTCGCATACACAAAAAACTCGCGGTTGCCGTCACCCCCGGTGATCGCGCTCTCGACGTAGTCGCGCATCCGCAGGCCCTGCTCTTCGCAGGCCTGCGCGATGCGATCGCGCACGATGGCGTAACTCGCCGCGTCCTTCACCAGACCGCCCTTGCCGATGTGCCCGGGCTGCAGCTCGAACTGCGGCTTGACCAGCATCAGCATCTGCCCACCCGGCGCCAGCAGCGGCACCAGGGCCGGCCACACCAGGGTCTGCGAGATGAACGACAGGTCGCCCACGATCAGATCGAACGGCGGCGCGCCACCCGCGTCCTGCAGCGCCTGGGCCGAGAGATCGCGCGCGTTGCATTTTTCAATGCAGATCACGCGCGGATCGCCCTTGAGCTGCGGGTGCAGCTGGCCCTGGCCCACGTCCACCCCCACGACCCGCGCCGCGCCCCGCTGCAACAGGCAGTCGGTGAAACCGCCGCTGCTCTGCCCCACATCGAGGCAGCGCAGGCCGCTCACGTCCAGGCCGGTGTGGCGCAGCGCGCCTTCCAGCTTGAGGCCGCCGCGCGACACATAGCGCGTCTCCGCCGTGTCCAGCAGGCGCAGCTCGGCCGCGTCACGCAGCTCCTCGCCGTTCTTGGTGACCGCTGTCCAGTCGCCACCCGGCGCACGCCATTGCACGCCCGCGGCGATGAGCCGCTGGGCTTGCGAACGGGTGGCGGCCAGGCCGCGCTCGACGAGCAGCTGGTCGGCCCGCATGGGCGCGATCAATACCGGTAGGTGTCCGGCTTGTACGGGCCGGCCTTGCTCACGCCGATGTAGGCGGCCTGCTCGTCGGTCAGCTCGGTCAGCATGGCGCCAACCTTCTTCAGGTGCAGGCGCGCGACCTTCTCGTCCAGGTGCTTGGGCAGCACGTAGACCTGGCCCACTTCGTACTTCTTCGGCTGCGTGAACAGCTCGATCTGGGCAATGGTCTGGTTCGCGAACGAGCTCGACATCACGAAGCTGGGGTGGCCGGTGCCGCAGCCCAGGTTCACCAGGCGGCCCTTGGCCAGCAGGATGATCTTCTTGCCGTCGGGGAACTTGACGTGGTCGACCTGCGGCTTGATCTCTTCCCATTCGTACTTCTCGATCGAGGCGATGTCGATCTCGTTGTCGAAGTGGCCGATGTTGCAGACGATGGCCTGGTCCTTCATCGCGGCCATGTGGTTGTGCGTGATGATGGATTTGTTGCCGGTGGTGGTCACGAAGATGTCGGCCTTGTCGGCGGCGTACTCCATGGTCACGACCTTGTAGCCTTCCATCGCGGCCTGCAGGGCATTGATGGGGTCGATCTCGGTCACCCACACCTGGGCCGACAGCGCGCGCAGCGCCTGGGCCGAACCCTTGCCCACGTCACCGTAGCCGGCGACCACGGCGACCTTGCCGGCGATCATCACGTCGGTGGCGCGCTTGATGCCGTCGACCAGCGATTCGCGGCAGCCGTACAGGTTGTCGAACTTGCTCTTGGTCACCGAATCGTTCACGTTGATGGCGCGGAACGGCAGCGTGCCCCGGGCAGCCATTTCCTTCAGGCGGTGCACGCCGGTGGTGGTCTCTTCGGTCACGCCGATGATCTGGCTGGCCTTGCGGGTGTACCAGGTCGGGTCCTGCGCGAGCTTGGCCTTGATGGCGGCGAACAGGCAGGTTTCTTCTTCGCTGGTCGGCTTGCTGATGACCGAAAGGTCCTTCTCGGCCTTCTGGCCCAGGATCATCAGCAGCGTGGCGTCGCCGCCGTCGTCCAGGATCATGTTGGGGCCTTCGCCTTCCGTGCCGGCGGCGCCGAACTCAAAGATGCGGTGGGTGAAATCCCAGTACTCGGCCAGGGTCTCGCCCTTGTGCGCGAACACCGGCGTGCCCTGCGCGACCAGCGCGGCGGCGGCGTGGTCTTGCGTGGAGAAGATGTTGCACGAAGCCCAGCGCACGCTCGCGCCCAGGGCCTGCAGGGTTTCGACCAGCACCGCGGTCTGGATCGTCATGTGGATGCTGCCGGTGATGCGCGCGCCCTTGAGCGGCTTGGCGGCGGCGAATTCCTCGCGGATGGCCATCAGGCCGGGCATTTCGGTTTCCGCAATGCGGATTTCCTTGCGGCCCCACTCGGCCAGGGAAAGGTCGGCGATCGCGCTGTCGGCGGTCGGGTTGTTCAGACGTGCATTCATGGTTCGCTCCGGAAAGGATGGACAAACCACATCTGGCATTGAGTCAAAAAGAACTCATCGCACGGGATGTGGATGAGCGTCGTTGCATGGATGGTCCGAGCCTCACGCCCCGCTGCTGAAGTGTTCAGTGGGGGCGCTGCAACGCTCCTCGGATCGCGCGATTCTACCGCAGCGGCCTCGATCTGCCCCCTGCCGCGCGTCGCCGGTGGCACCTGCGGCGCCCGGGGCCCTGTGCGACACTGCCCGCCTTCCATGCGCATGAATCCCCTCACCCTCTGGCCCGCCACGGACCGCGCCCGCATCCACGGCGTGCTGACCGACATCGACGACACCCTCACGACCGAGGGCGCGATCACCCCCGATGCCCTGGACGCCTTGCACCGCCTGCGCACCGCCGGCCTGCCGGTGTTCGCCATCACGGGCCGGCCCGCCGGCTGGAGCGAGGCCTTCGCGCTGGCCTGGCCGGTGGACGCCATCGTGGCCGAGAACGGCGCCGTGGCGCTGTGGCGCGGCGACTCGGGCGAACTCAGGCGCGACTACCTGCAGGACGCGGCCACGCGCGCCGCCCATTTCGCGAAGCTGCAGGCCACCGCGCGGCGCGTGCTCGCCGAGCTGCCGCAGGCCCGCCTGGCCACCGACAGCCCGGGGCGCGAGACCGACATCGCGATCGACCACAGCGAGTTCGCCCACCTGAGCGAAGCCGACATCGCCACGGTGGTGCAACTCATGAAAAGCGAGGGCCTCAACGCCACCGTGAGCTCCATCCACATCAACGGCTGGATCGGCGAGCACGACAAGCTGGCCGGTGCGCGCTGGATCGTGCGATCGCGCCTGGGCCGCTCGCTCGACGACGAACTCGACCGCTGGGTCTACGTCGGCGACTCGACCAACGACGCGCGCATGTTCGGCCATTTCCCGCACAGCGTGGGCGTGGCCAACGTCGCGCGCTTCTGGGGCGCGCTCACGCAGCACCCGCGCTACGTGGCGGCGGGCGAACGCGGCGCGGGCTTCACCGAGGTGGCCGAGGCGGTGCTGGGCGCGCGGGCCGTGGGCGCATGAGCGAACACCCGCTGCCGCCCACCGGCACACTGCCGGAGCACCCACCCGCCCAGGCCCGGCTCGGCCTGGTCGCGATCTTCGGCTCCACCTTTTTCGAACTGGTGGGCTACTTCATGCTCACGCCGCTGCTGCTGTTGCGCCTCAAGGGCGGCGGCGAATCGACCGCGCTGGCCGGTGTGTTCGCCGCCAGCGGCTGGCTCGGCGTGTTCTTCATGACGCCGTTCGCTTCGGCCATCACGCAGCGCCTGGGCCGGCGGCCCACGCTGTGGCTGGCCGCGCTGATCCCGGTGATCGCCACCGCCGGCTTCGCCTTCACGCCGCTGCTGTGGCTCTGGTTCGTGTTCAAGATCGCCGCCGGCATGGCCTCGGGCCTGCGCTGGGTGCTGGCCGAGGCCGTGGTGGCCGAGTTCTCGCCGCCCGGGCAGCGCGGGCGCTACGTGGGCATCTTCGAGACCATGGTGGGCATCACCTTCGTGGTCGGCCCGCTCATGCTGGCCTGGGTCGGCGCCGACAGCGACGCGGCCCTGTGGATCGCGCTCGGCTTCATGGCCATCGGCCTGGTCTGGAGCCTGCTGATCCCGCGCCTGCCCGACGCGGCCGACGCGCACAGCGCGAAGGTGGGCCTGTCGGGCGTGTGGCACGCGCTGCTGGCCCATCCGCTGATCATGACCGTGGGCTTCGTCGGCGGTTTCTTCGAAAGCGGCCTCACGTCCATCCTGCCGCTCTACGGCCTGGCGCTGGGCCTGGGCGCCACCGTGGCGGCGCTGCTGGTCTCGGCCAGCGGCCTGGGCAGCGCGCTCATGATGCTGCCGGCCGGCGTGCTGGCCGACCGCATGGCCCACCACCCGGCGCAGCGCTGGGGCGACGGCCACCGCGCGCGCCTGGCGATCATGCGGGTCTGCGCCCTGATCACCCTGCTGGCCACCTTGGTCATCCCCTTCGTGGCCGGCACGCCCTGGCTGGCCGCGCCCGTGGCCTTCCTCTGGGGCGGCGCGGGCGGTTGTCTGTACACGCTGGCGATGATCGACATCGGCTCGCGCGAGGAAGGCATCACCCTGGTCAACAGCACCGCCGTGCTGGTGCTGTCCTACACCCTGGGCGGGGTGCTCGCGCCCGCGCTGGGCGCCGCCGCGCTGCAGTGGGCGCCCACGCTGGGCTTCCCGGCCCTGCTGCTGTCGGTCGCCGGCCTGGGCTGGTGGCTGTTGAGACGGACCGTTTCGGCCCCATCTGAAGGAACCCCACGCGGCTGAGGGCCTCCTAACCTGACAAGAGAAAGGATCTCCCCATGGCCATTCCCTGGCTGGTTGCCCTGAAAGTGATCCCCTGGGGGGACGTGATCGAACACGCGCCCACGGTGCTCAACGCCGCGCGCAAGCTGCTGGACCGCTCGAAGGCGCCACCCGCCGGCACGACCGCGCCGGTGCCGCTGGACCTGGGCGACGCCCCGCCCACCCTGGGTGAACTCAAGAACCGCCTGATCGAAGCGCGGCAGCTGATCGACCAGCAGGCTGCGGTGCAGGCCCAGATGGCGCAGACCCTGACCGAACTGGCCGAGCAGAACGCGCGCCTGGTGGGTGCCGTGGACCTGCTGCGCAAGCGCACGCGCCTGCTGATGGGGGCCCTGGCCGTGCTGGCGGTGGGCGTGGTCTGGCTGCTCGCGCGCTGAGCGCTCAGCCGCCGCGCTCGGCCTGCAACGCCGCGTCGCACCCCACGCCGGCCGCGATCCAGCGCCGCGCCAGCCGCTGGAACACCGGCGCCGCCCAGCGCCAGCGCGGGCCCAGCACGCCCCGCGCGTCGGTGATGGCGCCACAGCGGTAGACCGACAAGGCGCCGTCCCAGCGCAGCGCGTCGCACGCGCCCACGCGCTTGCGCGAAATCACCCGCCCCAAAGGACAAGGCTCGGCCAGGCAACACACCCCGCAGCCGTTGCACGGCGCGCCCAGAACCGGCTTGGCCGGCGCCTCGGCGTGGATGTGGATGACCTGGCCCTCGGGCATCACGTCCTGGCCAGCACCGGCCCCAGCACACGCCCGGTGTGCGTGTCCAGGCGCACCACCTCGTCGGGTGGCGCGGCGGCCACGATGCGGCCCCCGCCGTTGCCACCCTCGGGGCCCAGGTCGATGATCCAGTCGGCCTCGGCCATCACGTCCAGGTCGTGCTCGATCACCACCACGCTGTGGCCGCCGTCCACCAGGCGGTGCAGCACGCGAATCAGCTTCTCCACGTCGGCCATGTGCAGGCCCACCGTGGGCTCGTCGAGCACGTAGAGCGTGTGCGGTGGCTTCTGGCCCCGGCGCGTGACGTCGTCGCGCACCTTGCTGAGTTCGGTCACCAGCTTGATGCGCTGCGCCTCCCCGCCGCTGAGCGTGGGGCTGGGCTGGCCCAGCGTGAGGTAGCCCAGACCCACGTCCTTGAGCAGCTGCAGCGGGTGGCTGATGTTGGGCATGCTGGCGAAGAAGTCCACCGCCTCGTCCACCTCCATCTGCAGCACGTCGCCGATGCTCTTGCCCTTCCAGGTCACGGCCAGCGTCTCGGGGTTGAAGCGCGCGCCGTGGCAGACCTCGCAGGGCACCTTCACGTCGGGCAGGAAGCTCATCTCGATGGTGCGCATGCCCTGCCCTTCGCAGCCCGGGCAGCGGCCTTCGCCGGTGTTGAAGCTGAAGCGGCCGGGGCCGTAGCCGCGCGCCTTGGCCTCCAGCGTGTCGGCGAACAGCTTGCGCACCGTGTCCCAGAAGCCGATGTAGGTGGCTGGGCAGCTGCGCGGCGTCTTGCCGATCGGCGTCTGATCGACTTCGAGCACGCGGTCCACGGTCTCGAAACCACTCACGCTGGCGCAGCCGCTCCAGGCGGGGTGCTTGCCCTTGTCCATGGCGTCGCGCCCGGCCTTGGTGCTGCGCTGGCTCACGGCGGCGGCCACGTTGGTCAGCAGCACGTCGCGCGCGAGCGTGGACTTGCCCGAGCCCGACACGCCAGTGATGACCACCAGGCGCTGCAGCGGCACCGCGGCGTCGAGCTCGTTCAGGTTGTGCAGTTTCGCGCCGCGCACGCGCAGCCAGGGCGCGCTGTCGTCCAGCGCCGGCAGCACGCCACGGCGCGCCTGCAGCGGGTGCTTCATCGCGTGCAGCAGGTAGCGCCCGGTCACCGAGTCGGCGTTGGCCGAGAGGTCGTCCACCGAACCCTGGGCCACCACGCGCCCGCCGCGCTTGCCCGCGCTCGGGCCGATGTCGATGATATGGTCGGCGCGGCGGATGGTGTCCTCGTCGTGCTCCACCACCACCAGGGTGTTGCCCTGGTCGCCGAGCTTGTGCAGCGCGTTGAGCAGGATGGCGTTGTCGCGCGCGTGCAGGCCGATGGTGGGCTCGTCGAGCACGTAACACACGCCCTGCAGGTTGCTGCCCAGCTGCGCCGCCAGGCGGATGCGCTGCGCCTCGCCGCCGCTGAGCGTGGGCGCGCCGCGGTCCAGCGTGAGGTAGTTCAGGCCCACCTCTTCGAGGAAGGCCAGCCGGCTTTCGATCTCGGGCAGCAGGTCGCGCGCGATGTCGGCCTCGCGCGCGCTGAGCGCCAGGTCTTTCATGAGTCCCTGCACCCAGGCGCGCACCTCGCGCACCGAAAGGCGGGCCACGTCGGCAATGCCCACGCCGGCGAAACGCACCGAGCGGGCCTGCAGGTTCAGGCGCTTGCCCGAGCAGAACGGGCAGACCTCGTCCGTCACGCCATCCACCTCGGGTTCGGCAAAACTCTGCTCGCGGCCTTTTTCCTTGTCGTCGCGCACCGAATCGTCCAGCGCCTTGAGCTGGTCGCGCGAGAGCTTCACGCCGGTGCCCACGCAGTCGGGGCACCAGCCATGTTTGCTGTTGTACGAGAAGAGGCGCGGGTCGAGTTCGGGGTAGCTGGTGGCGCACTCCGGGCAGGCGCGCGTGGTGGAAAACACCTCCAGCTTGCCGAGCTCGCGCGTGGACCGGCCTTCGGCCAGCGCCTGGGCCAGGCCGTCCAGCGGCGAGAGCACGTGCACCTGGCCCTTGCCGATCTCCAGCGCCTTGGTGAGCTGCTGGCGCAGCGCGGTCTCGTCGTCGGCGCTGACCACGAAGTCGGCCACCGGCAGTTCGATGGTGTGCTCCTTGAAGCGGTCGATGCGCGGGAAGCCGGTGGTGGGCAGGAACTCGCCGTCCACCCGCAGGTGGGTGTGGCCACGCGGGCGCGCCCAGTCGGCCAGCTCGGTGTACACGCCCTTGCGGTTGACCACCAGCGGCGCGAGCAGGCCGATGTGCCGGCCCTTGTAGCGCGCCAGGATAGCGGCGACGATGCTGTCGGGGCTTTGCGGCATCACGACCGCGCCGTCGTACATGCAGTGCTGCGTGCCCAGCTTCACGTACAGCAGGCGCAGGAAATGCCAGACCTCGGTGGTGGTGCCCACGGTGGACTTGCGGCCGCCGCGCGAGAGGCGCTGTTCGATCGCCACCGTGGGCGGGATGCCATAGACCGCGTCCACCTCGGGCCGGCCCGCGGGCTGCACGATGCTGCGCGCATAGGCGTTGAGGCTCTCCAGGTACCGCCGCTGGCCTTCGTTGAACAGGATGTCGAAAGCCAGCGTGGACTTGCCCGAGCCGCTCACGCCGGAGATGACGTTGAACTTGCCGCGCGGAATGTCCACGCTCAGGTTCTTGAGGTTGTGCTCCTTGGCGTTGACGATGCGGATGGCGTGGGCGTGTGGCCCCTCGTTGCGCGCGCGCGCCGGCTGCAGGCCCTTGGCCCGGCCTTCGCGCACTTCGTGCACCTCGCCCATGGCCAGCGCGTACTCGCGCAAGGCCTTCGCGGTGTGGCTGCTGGCGTGCTCGCGCACGGCCTCGGGCGGGCCCTCGGCCACGATCAGGCCGCCCGCATCGCCGCCCTCGGGACCCAGGTCGATCAGCCAGTCGGCCGAGCGGATCACGTCCAGGTTGTGCTCGATCACCACCAGCGAGTGGCCGGCGTCGAGCAGCTTGCGCAGGCTGCGCATGAGCTTGGCGATGTCGTCGAAGTGCAGGCCGGTGGTGGGCTCGTCGAACAGGAACAGCGTGCCCTTGCGCGCCACCGCCTGGCGGCTCGCGCTGCTGTTCTTCGAAGCCTCGGCCAGGAAGCCCGCGAGCTTGAGGCGCTGCGCCTCGCCGCCCGAGAGCGTGGGCACGGGCTGGCCCAGCTTCACGTACTCCAGGCCCACGTCCACGATGGGCTGCAGCACGCGGATCACCTCGCGGTCGCCCGCGAACAGCGCGGCGGCCTCGCTCACGGTGAGGTCCAGCACGTCGGCCACGTTGAGCGAACGGCCTCCGCGCTGGATCTTCACCTCCAGGATTTCGGGCCGGTAGCGTTTGCCGTCGCAGTCCGGGCAGCGCAGGTACACGTCGCTCAGGAACTGCATCTCCACGTGCTCGAAGCCCGAGCCGCCGCAGGTGGGGCAACGCCCGTCGCCGCTGTTGAAGCTGAACTTGGCCGGCGTGTAGCTGCGCTGGCGCGACAACGGCGCCTCGGCGAACAGCGCGCGGATCGCGTCCCACGCGCCCACGTAGCTCACCGGGTTGGAGCGCGCCGTCTTGCCGATGGGCGACTGGTCGACGAACACGACCTCGCTCAGGTGGTCGGCCCCGAGCAGGCGGTCGTGCGCGCCCGGGCTCTCGGTGGACTTGCCGAAGTGGCGCAGCAGCGCGGGCGCCAGCACGTCCTGGATCAGGCTGGACTTGCCCGAGCCCGACACGCCGGTGACCACCACCAGGCGTTGCAGCGGGAACTCGACCGACACGTCCTTGAGGTTGTGTTCGCGCGCGCCTTCGAGGATGAGGCGCGGCGTGCTGTCGGTGACCATGCGCTTGAAGCCCATGCCGATGGTCTTGCGCGAACCGAGGTAGGCGCCGGTGAGGGTGTCGGCCGAGCGGATCGCCTCGGGCGTGCCGTCGAACACGATCTGCCCGCCGCGCTCGCCCGGGCCCGGGCCCATGTCGATCAGGCGGTCGGCCGCGAGCATCACGGCCGGGTCGTGCTCCACCACCACCAGCGTGTTGCCGGCGTCGCGCAGGCGCAGCATGGCGTCGTTGATGCGCGCCATGTCGCGCGGGTGCAGGCCGATGCTGGGTTCGTCGAGCACGAACAGGGTGTTCACCAGCGAGGTCCCCAGCGCGGTGGTGAGGTTGATGCGCTGCACCTCGCCACCGCTGAGCGTGCGGCTCTGGCGGTCCAGCGTGAGGTAGCCGATGCCGACCTCGCAGAGGTAGCGGATGCGGGTGTTGATTTCCTCGAACAGCAGGCGCAAGGCCTGGGCCTGGCCGGCGGCGGCCGTGTCGCTGCCCACGGGCGCCAGCGTGGCGTCGAGCGCGGCGAAGAAGCCGCGCAGCTTGTCCAGCGGCATCAGCATCAGGTCGTGCAGGCACAGACCGGGCATGGCTTCGAGCTGCGCGCGGCTCCACTTCACGCCCTGCGGCAGGTAGCGCTTCTGCGCGGGCAGCACCGCGTCGGCCTGGGCCTTGCTGCCGATGCGCCAGAGCAGGCTGTCGGTCTTGAGGCGCGCGCCGTGGCAGCTCGGGCACTCGGTGTAGCTGCGGTACTTGGACAGCAGCACCCGGATGTGCATCTTGTAGGCCTTGCTCTCCAGGTACTCGAAGAAGCGGTCGACGCCATACCACTGCTGGTTCCACTTGCCGTTCCACAAGGGCGAACCGGCCTTCACCCAGTGCTGCTGCTCGGGCGTGAGCTTGGCCCAGGGTGTGTCGCGCGGGATGCCGGCGGACTCGGCGTGCCGCATCATGTCGTCCTGGCATTCCTTCCACGCGGGTGTCTGGAACACCTTGACCGCGCCGGCGCGCAGCGTGAGCTTGTCGTTGGGGATGACCAGGCCGTAGTCCACCCCGATCACGCGCCCGAAGCCCCGGCAGGCCTCGCAGGCGCCCACCGCCGAGTTGAACGAGAACATCGAGGGCGTGGGTTCGCTGTAGCGGATGTCGCTTTCCGGGCAGTGCAGACCGGTGCTGAAGCGCCAGATCTCGGGCTCGCCTTCTTCGGCCAGCACATAGACCATCAGCTTGCCGCTGCCGCGCTTGAGGCCGGCTTCGATCGCCTCCATCGCGCGCGCCGGCTCGACCGTGCCGATGCGGAAGCGGTCGGCCACCACGTCGAGCACCTTGACCGATTCGCTGGCCACCGCCTTGGCCTTGCCCTTGGCGGGGGTCTTGGACTCCACCGGCGCCACCTCGCGCTGCACCACCCGCTCGGCCTGCACGCGGGTGTAACCGCTGGCCGAGAGCCATTGTTCGACTTCCTCAGCGGTGGTGCTGGCCGGCAACTCCACCGGGAAAGTCAGCACCAGGCGCGGATCGCCCTGGCGCGCCGCGCGCGCCTTGAGCTCGGCATAGATCGATTCGGGCGAATCGTGCCGCACCGGCAGCGCTGTCTCGCGGTCGAACAGGTCGGCGCCGCGCGCGAACAGCAGCTTGAGGTGGTCGTTGAGCTCCGTCATGGTGCCCACGGTGGAGCGCGAGGAGCGCACCGGGTTGGTCTGGTCGATCGCGATCGCCGGCGGCACACCGTCGACCCGGTCGACGGCCGGTTTGTCCATGCGGTCCAGGAACTGGCGCGCGTAGGCGCTGAAGGTCTCGACGTAGCGGCGCTGGCCTTCGGCGAACAGGGTGTCGAACACGAGGCTGGACTTGCCCGAGCCGCTGGGCCCGGTGACCACGGTGAGCTCACCCGTGCGGATGTCGAGGTCGAGGTTCTTGAGGTTGTGCTGGCGCGCGCCCCGGATGCGGATCAGCCCGGAGCCGCCTTCCGTCGGGTGGTCGCGCCCTTCGGCCTCGGACACGGTTGAAATCGCGCCCACGGGTGGATCGGCGGGCAGAAAGGCATCGGACATGCATGGGCTCCAGAGGGGGACGCAAAGATTCTACGGAGGGGTGTGACAAAACATCGGTGCGGTAGGTCATATCCACAATTTCCCGCGCCCGCGGGCTGCATAGACTCGGCTCACCCAAGGAGACGCCTATATGAAACGGATTCGCTTGTTTTCAAGCCCGGTCTGGACCGCCTGGGGGCTGGCCGGGTTGCTGGTGTTCGCGGCCCCCGCCTGGGCCCAGCTGCGCGTGGGCATGCCCTCGGGCTTCAGCGGCTCGGTGGCGGCGGGGGTGAAGGAGAACCACGAAGGGGCCCAGCTGTACTTCGACACCATCAACGCGCGGGGCGGTGTCAACGGCCAGAAGATCGAGCTGATCACGGTGGACGACAAGTTCGACCCCAAGGTCACGGTGGAGGTGGCGCGCGAACTGGTCACGAAACAGCGGGTGCTGGCCCTGTTCCTGAACCGCGGCACGCCGCATTCGCAGGCCCTGCTGCCCATGCTGGCCGAGCTCAAGGTGCCGCTGGTCGGGCCAAGCACCGGCGCCATGGCGCTGCACCAGCCGGTCAACCCCTGGGTGTTCAACGTGCGCGCCACCTACCAGCGCGAGGCCGCCAAGGCCATCGAACACCTGGCGAGCATCGGCATCACGCGCATCGCGGTGCTGGAGACCGACGATTCCTTCGGCGCCGATTCGGCGGCCGGGGCGCTCAAGGGCTTCGACAAGGCCAAGCTCAAGCCGGTGCTGCATGAAAAGTTCCCGCGCGACAAACCCGACTTCACCGATCTGTCCAAGCGGGTCAACGAGAGCAACGCGCAGGCGGTGATGGTGATCGGCTCGGCCGGCAACACCGCCAACGCGGTCAAGGCGGTGCGCACCGCCGGTTCGCGCGCGCAGGTGGTCACGCTCTCGAACAACGCCTCGGACGGCTTCATCAAGCTGCTGGGCGAACACGCGCGCGGCGTGATCGTGACGCAGGTGTTCCCCAACGAGCGCTCGGTGGCCTATGGCCTGATCAAGGAAGCGCAGGAATTCGCCAAGGCCAAGGGCCTGGCGGGTGTGTCGCCCGCCATGATGGAAGGCTACGCCGCCGCCAAGGTGCTGACCGAAGGCCTGCGCCGCGCCGGCCCGAATCCCACGCCCGTGGCCCTGCGCGACGCGCTGGAGAACCTGAAGAGCTACGACCTGGGTGGCCTGACCGTGCATTACAGCCCGAGCAACCACACCGGGCTGGATTTCGCCGACCTGTCCATCGTGGACGCCAGCGGCAAATTCCGCCGCTGACCCAAAAAAAAGACGCGGCACCGGGCGGCGCCGCGTCAACACCCCACAAAGGGCCCCTTGCGCGCCGGGCTACAACATGCCCGACAGGAACAGGATCGCCGTCGTGGCGGCGTACTCGAATTCGACGAAGGCCTCGAAGTCCCGGCCCGTGGTGAACGCGGGCGTCCAGCCATGGCGCTCGGCGGCCTGCCGCCAGGCCGGCGACTTCACGGCCTCGGCCACCGCCTGCGTGAGCGCGGCGCGCTGAGCGTCGCTGATGCCGGGCGCGCCGTAGACGCCGCGCCAGTTGCCGATGGTGACGTCGTAGCCCTGCTCCTTGAGCGTGGGCACGTCCGGCAAGCCGGGCAGGCGCCGTTGCGCGGTCACACCGAGCAAGCGCAGCTGGCCTCGGGCGATGCCCTGGGCCAGTTCCCCGTAACCACCGCCCACCACGTCGATCTCGCCCTTGAGCAAGGCGGCCACCGCGTCCGCGCCGCCGCCATGGGGCAGGTAGCGGATCTCCCGCGGCGGCACGCGCAGGCTGCGCGCGAACATCGAGACGGCGATGTGCTCGGTCGAGGCCTTCGAACCGCCCCCGAAGCGCACGCTGCCGGGGGCCTGGCGCAGCCGCTCGGCGACGGCGCCCAGCGACCGGATCGGGGAGCCGGCGGCCACGGCGAAGGCGCTGTACTCGCTGGTGAGGCGAGCGATCGGCGTGCACTGCTGCAGCTGGCGCAGCGGGGTCTTCGACGACACCAGGCCACCGATCATGACCGCGCCCATGATGAGCAGGGCATTCGGCTGACCCCGCGCCTCCTGGACGAAGGCGGCCAGGCCCAGGGTGCCCGCGGCGCCGCCCTGGTTGTCGTAGGCGGCCTCGCGGTAGCGCCCGGTCGCGACCATCGCCGCACCGAGCGCGCGGCCGGTGGCGTCCCAGCCGCCGCCCGCGCTCGCGGGGATCAGCACGGACAGGCGATCCGCGCCGCTGGCGCGCGCGGGCAGGCAAGACGCCGCCGCCCAGCCACCCAGTGCCATGAGGAATTGATTGCGCCGCATGTCTCCTCCGGTGTGGCGCGGCACGGCGCGCCATCTGTGGAAGAGATGCTAGGAAGCCCCGCTGTCAACTCGCTGTCAGCGGGTCAGGCAGGGGCCCCATCCAAGGGTTCACCCCGATGGGCAGGCGCCGAACGGTCGGCCCTCAGCCCTTGACGATCAGCACCGGCACCTTGGCGTGCGTCAGCACCTTCTGCGCCACGCTGCCCAGGATCAGCGCCTTCACGCCCTGGCGGCCGTGCGAGCCCATCACGATCAGGTCGCAGCCTTCGGCCTCGGCCGTTTCGATGATGCCTTCGTAGACCACGTTGCGTTCGATGGTGTCACCCGCCGCGAACACCACGCCCTGGGCCTCGCAGGCCTGGCGCACCGCGTCCAGCGCCTGGCCGGCCGCGCTCTTGGCTTCGGTCAGGTAGGCCTGCAGGCCCACGGCCGAGGCGTCGCCGATGCCGATGTACGGAAACGGGTCGATCACGTTGACGCCGATGATCTGCGCGTTCAGGCTCTTGGCCAGCCCCAACGCGACCGTGGTGGCCTGCGCGGCCAGCGTGGAACCGTCGGTGGGCACGAGAATTTTCTTGAACATGGTGGCTCTCCTTGCATGAGATGTGAACCGCCCCACCCGTCGGGCGGAGGGTTCATCGTAGGAGCCCCGTCAATCTGCCGCGTTGAGGCAGGTCAATGCCGGGCCGGATCTCGCGCGGCCACGACGGGCCGCACGTCCACCGCACAGTACTTCAATTCCGCGATCTTGCCCACCGGGTCCAGGGCGGGGTTGGTGAGCAGGTTGGCCGCGGCCTCGGCGTAGGCGAAAGGAATGAAGGCGGTCTCGCGTGGCATGCCGTCGTCGATCCGCACCGGCAGGGCCACCTCGCCGCGCCGGGAGCGCACCTGCGCTTGCGCGCCGGCCCACAGCCCGAGCCGCCGGGCGGTCTCGGGGTGCAGGCTCACCACGGGGCTGGGTTCGAGCGCGTCGAGCACGCCGCTGCGCCGCGTCATGCTGCCGGTGTGCCAGTGTTCGAGCTGGCGGCCGGTGATGAGCACCATGGGGAATTCGGCGTCGGGCTGCTCGGCCGGCGGCGTGAGCACCGCCCCCACCAGCGAGGCGCGGCCGCTGGGCGTGGGGAAGCCGTCGGTGAACACCACCGGCTGGCCGGGGTCGGCGTCGTCCGCCACCGGGTAGGTGACCGCGCCCTCGCGGCGCAGGCGCGACCACGACAGGCCGGCGATGCTGGGCATGAGGGCGCGCATTTCCTCGAACACGGCGCCGATGCCCTGCGCGGCGTCGTCCGTCCCGCTGCCGTCGGCGGCGACGCCGTAGGTCCAGCCCAGGCCGAGGCGGCGCGCGAGCTGTTCGGTGATCCAGGCGTCGGCGCGCGCGTCGCCCGGCGCGGGCACGGCCTTGCGGCCGAGCTGCACGCAGCGGTCGGTGTTGGTCACGCTGCCGGTCTTCTCGGGCCAGGCGGTGGCGGGCAGCACCACGTCGGCCAGGCTGGCGGTCTCGGTGAGGAAGATGTCCTGCACCACCAGGTGGTCCAGCCCCGCGAGCGCCTCGCGCGCGTGGGCCGCGTCGGGGTCGCTCATGGCCGGGTTCTCGCCCTGGATCAGCATGGCGCGGATCTCCTTGCGGTGGGCCGCGTCGACGATCTCCACCACCGTGAGGCCGGGTTCGCTGCGCAGCGTGCCGGGCGCGAGGTGCCACAGGCGCTCGGCCTTCTCGCGCGCCGGGCCGTCGGCCACGCGCTGGTAGTCGGGCAGCACCATGGGGATGAGCCCGGCGTCGCTCGCGCCTTGCACGTTGTTCTGGCCACGCAGCGGGTGCAGGCCGGTGCCGGGCCGACCGATCTGGCCGGTGATCAGCGCGAGCGCGATCAGGCAGCGCGCGTTGTCGGTGCCGTGCGTGTGCTGGCTGATGCCCATGCCCCAGAGGATCATGGCGTTCTTCGCCGTGGCGTAGGCGCGCGCGACCTCGCGCAGCGTGGCCGCGTCGATGCCGCAGACCGGCGCCATCGCCTCGGGCGAGAAGTCCACCAGATGCGCCTTGAGCTGCGCGAAGTCCAGTGTGTGGGCCTCGATGTAGGCCGGATCGGTGAGGCCTTCGAACACGATGGTGTGCAGCAGCGCGTTGAGCAGGGCCACGTCGGTGCCGGACTTGAAGCCCAGGTGCTTCCAGCTGTGGCGTGCGAGCTCGGTGCGGCGCGGGTCGGCCAGCACCAGCTTCAGGCCGCTCTGCTTCACCGCGTTCTTGATCCAGGTCGCGCCCACGGGGTGGTTCTGCGCCGGGTTGGCGCCGATCAGCAGCACGAAGTCGGCGAACTGCACGTCGCGCAGCGGGTTGGTGACCACCGCCGAGCCCAGGCCTTCCATCAGCGCGGCCACGCTGGAAGCGTGGCACAGGCGGGTGCAGTGGTCCACGTTGTGCGTGTCGAACGCGGTGCGGATCAGCTTCTGGAACAGGTAGGCCTCTTCGTTCGTGCCCTTGGCCGAACCGAAGCCGGCCACCGGGCCCTGGCGCCCGCGCGCCGGTGTCGCGGCCAGGGCCTGGCGGAAACCTTCGGCGGCGGCGTCCAGCGCCTCGTCCCAGCTGGCTTCGCGGAAGCGCTCGCGCACCTGCTCGGGCGTGAGGCGGCGCAGCTCGCCGTGCGGGTCCTTGGGCACGCCGGCGCGGCGGATCAGCGGGCGCGTGAGGCGCTCGGGGCTGTGCGCGTAGTCGAAGCCGAAGCGGCCCTTGACGCACAGGCGGCCTTCGTTGGCCGGCCCGGCGATGCCTTCGACGTGTTCGATCTTGTCGTCGTTGACGTGGTAGGTGAGCTGGCAACCGACGCCGCAGAAGGGGCAGACCGAGTCGACCTGCTGCTGCGAGGGTTTGGCGAAGGCGCCATTGGCCGGCGCGATGGCGCCCGTGGGACAGGCCTGCACGCACTCGCCGCAGGCCACGCAGGTGCTGGCGCCCATGGGGTCGTTCTGGTCGAACACGATCTGCGCGTGGCCGCCCCGGAAGGCCAGGCCCAGCACGTCGTTGCCCTGGGTCTCGCGGCAGGCGCGGATGCAGCGCGTGCACTGGATGCAGGCGTCCAGGTTGACCGCCATCGCCGGGTGGCTCAGGTCGTGCGCGGCGGCGGCGCGCGCGGGGAAACGCCCGGGCAAGGCGCCAGCCACCTCGGCCCAGTGCGCCAGCTCGCTGTCGAACTTGAGCGCGGCGGTGTCGGGCGCGTCGGACAGCAGCAGCTCCAGCACCGTCTTCTGCGCGGCGCTGGCGCGCGCGTTGTCGCTGTGCACCACCATGCCGGCGCTGGGCGCGCGGCAGCACGAGGGCGCGAGCACGCGCTCGCCTTCGATGTCGACCACGCAGGCGCGGCAGTTGCCGGGGCTGCGCAGGCCGTCCTTGTGGCACAGGTGCGGAATCTCCACGCCCGCGCGCTGCGCGGCTTTCAGGATGCTCTCGCCGGGCGCGGCTTCCAGCGCGCGGCCGTTGAGGGTGAAGGCGATCGGCGTCGCGTCCAGGGGCAGGTCGTCGGTCTTCATGCCGCACCTCCGGCGTTCACTTCATGGGCAAAGAAGCGCAGCACGCTGTCCACCGGGTTGGGCGCGGCCTGGCCCAGGCCGCAGATGCTGGCGTCGCGCATCACCTGCGAGAGCTCTCCGAGCAGCGGGGCGTTCCATACCGGCGCCTGCATGAGCTGCACCGCCTTCGTGGTGCCGGCGCGGCAGGGTGTGCACTGGCCGCAGGACTCGTGCTCGAAGAACTGCATGAGGTTGAGCGCGGCGCCGCGCGCCGTGTCGTGCTGGCTCATCACCACCACGGCCATGGAGCCGATGAAGCTGCCGTGGTCGACCAGGGTGTCGAAGTCCAGCGGCACGTCGGCCAGCGAGGCCGGCAGGATGCCGCCCGAGGCCCCGCCCGGCAGGTAGGCGTAGAGCGTGTGGCCTTCGGCCATGCCGCCCGCGTGTTCGTTGACGAGCTCGCGCAAGGTGATGCCGGCGGGCGCCAGGTGCACGCCCGGCTTGTTGACGCGGCCCGAGACCGAGAAGCGCCGCAGGCCGGTGCGCCCGCGCAGGCCCTCGCCGGCCAGCCAGGCGCCGCCCTTGGCCAGGATCAGCGGCAGCCACCACAGCGTTTCGGGGTTGTGCGCCAGCGTGGGCCGGCCGAACACGCCGTGCATCGCCACGATGGGCGGCTTGAGCCGCGGCAGGCCGCGCTTGCCTTCCACCGATTCGATCAGCGCCGACTCTTCGCCGCAGATGTAGGCGCCCGCGCCGCGCCGCAGCTCGATGCGCGGGGGCGTGTAGCCGGGGTGCTGTTCGATCAGCGAGCGCAGGGTGGCGTCGAGCCGCGCGAGTTCGCGCGTGAGCAGTTCGCGCACGTCGTGGTATTCGTCGCGCAGGTAGATCCAGGCGTGCGAGATGCCCACCACCTCGGCGGCGATCAACAGGCCTTCGAGCATCTGCGGCGCGCCGGCCTCGGCGCTGCTGAGCACCTGCCAGTCCTTGAAGGTACCGACCTCGCCTTCGTCGATGTTGACCACCATGTGGCGCGGGCCGGGCTGGGCGCGCACCGTCTCCCACTTGCGCCAGGACGGAAAGCCCGCGCCGCCCAGGCCGCGCAGGTTGGAGGCTTTCAATTCGGTCAGGACCTGTTCGGCGCTGAGCGCACCCGCGAGCAGGCTTCGCAGTTGTTTGAATTCAGAGCCGGCTGGCTCGGGCAGCTGGCGCGGCCCCGTCTCGCCGC
The DNA here is from genome assembly GCF_058787875.1 of Hydrogenophaga sp. FW305-3-2-15-A-LB1. Classification (NCBI taxonomy): domain Bacteria; kingdom Pseudomonadati; phylum Pseudomonadota; class Betaproteobacteria; order Burkholderiales; family Comamonadaceae; genus Hydrogenophaga; species Hydrogenophaga sp. FW305-3-2-15-A-LB1. The sequence goes on from NZ_JBYTAE010000062.1 coordinate 24,252, forward strand.
TGGCGAGCAAGGCCTGCACGCCTGCCACGCTGGCTTGCGGCAGTTGCCGCTGGCCCACGCAGGCGGCGGGCGCCACATGGCACTGGCCGATGCAGGGCGCGGCCTGCGCGCGCACCGTGGCATCGCCCGCCAGCGCGGTCTGCAGATCGGCCAGCAGTTCCTCACCGCCGGCCATGGCGCACGAGAGGCTGGTGCACACGCGCACCACGGTCCGTGGCACGGGCGCGGCGTCGTCCACGATCTCGAAGTGGTGGTAGAAGCTCGCGACCTCGAACACCTCGACCTGGCTCAGCCGCAGGCGCTCGGCCAGCGCGGCCAGGTGGCCGTGGCGCAGCGCGCCCTCGGCATCCTGCAGGCGGTGCAGGTGTTCGATCAGCAGGTCGGCGCGCGGCGCCAGGCCATCGCACAGCGCGGCCACGCGCTCGCGTGCTTCGGGTGAGGTCTGCCGCCCCTTGGGCGTGTGGCGCGCCTTGCCGCGCCCCATCGCCTCGATCGGGCGGATGGGAATCACGGTGCTGGTGGGGCGCTCGGGGGTCTCGTGGGCCGTCGTTCTGGTCATTTTTTCAGCGTAGCACCGTATGGGTTGTTTTAATATGTTTGACAGTTCATAAAGTCGGGCTTCCCCCCATGCTGCGCATCACCCTCCAACCCCAATGGCGCATCGCCCAGGAAGACGGCCCCGCGCTCGACGCCAACACCTTGCTCGGCCTGCTCGCGGCCGTGCAGGGTTCGGGCAGCATCTCGCAGGCCGGGCGCGAGCTGGGCCTGTCGTACCGCCACGCCTGGGGCCTGCTGCAACAGGCCGAGCAGCTGTTCGGCCAGCCGCTGCTGGTGCGCGGGCGCGGGCGCGGCTCGGCGCTCACGCCGCTGGGTGAAAAACTCATCTGGGCCGATGCGCGCATCGGTGCGCGCCTGCAGCCCTTGCTGGAGTCGCTGGCCTCGGAACTCGAAGGCGAGCTCGGGCGCGTGCAGCGCCGCCAGCGCGCCGTGCCGCGCCTGCACGCCAGCCACGGCTTCGCGGTGGCCGCCTTGCGCGAGCAGCTGGCGGCGCGCCAGGTGCCGGTGGAGCTGCGCTACCGCAGCAGCCTGGAGGCCGTGGCCGCGCTCGCGCAGGGCGACTGCGAGCTGGCGGGCTTTCACGTGCCGCTGGGCGAGTTCGAGGCCGCCGCCGCCCGGCGCTACCTGACCTGGCTCAAGCCCGACCAGCACCTGCTGGTGCAGTTGGCGGTGCGCACGCAGGGGCTGTTCGTGGCGGCGGGCAACCCGCTGGGCCTGCGCGGGCTGGCCGACCTCGCGCGGCCCGGGCTGCGCTTCGTCAACCGGCCCGAGGGCTCGGGCACGCGGGTGTTGACCGACCTGCTGCTCAAGCGCGAAGGCATCGCGCCGCAGGCGGTGGCGGGTTACGACAACACCGAGCTTACCCACGCCGCCGTGGCCGCCTACGTGGCCAGCGGCATGGCCGACGTGGGCATCGGCGTGCAGACCGCCGCGCACCGCTTCGGCCTGCATTTCATTCCGTTGCTGAAGGAGCGCTACTTCTTCGCGCTGCCGGCCGACGCGCTGGACCGCGCCGAGCTGCGCCCGGTGCTCACGGTGCTGCGCTCACCGGCGTTCCGCGCGCGCGTGGCCGCGCTCAAAGGGTATGAAGCCGCCCACACCGGCGAGGTGATGGGCGTGGCCGCTGCTTTTCAAACTTAAGAGCCCCCACGCTCCGTCGCTGCGCGGGTCGCTGCCCCCCAAAGGGGGCTGGGCCTGCCTTGGGAGCGGCCCGGCGGCTAGCCCGTCTGAGACCGGCGCACGCCTTCGGGCCGCTGCGCCGCCGCGCCCCACTGGGTCTCGAACCAGCTGTCGCCGTCCAGGTAGGCGCGCAGCATGGGCAGGGCGTCCTGTCCCCAGAACACGCGGCCGTCCACCACCATCGCCGGCACACCGAACAGGCCGAGCGCGAGCGCCTCGTCGGTGTTGGCGCGCAGGCGCTGCTTGACCACCTCGCTGTCGGGCGCGTTCCACGGCTTGCCGCGCTGCGCCATGTGGTCCTGCAGCAGGGCCTGCAACGCGGCCAGCCGCGCCGGGTCGGCGGCGTCGAGCCCGCCGCGCCAGACATGGCGGAACAGCAGCTCGGTGACGTAGCGGTTGGTCTCGCCCGGCGCATCGTCCGTCGCGCAGGCCAGGCCCAGGCGCAGCAGGGGCAGCGGGTTGAACGGGTGCGCGGCCGGCATGTCGAGCGCCACGCCGTGGTGGTGCCCGAGCCAGCTCACGTGGCGGTAGGTCCAGTCGCGCTTGGCCGGGATCTCGGCCGGGCCCAGCTGGCCGTGCGCCTTGAGCAACGCGGCGAACAGCACGGGCCGGTAGCGCACCTGCACGCTGTGGCCCATCAGGGCTTCGGGCAGGCGCTCGAACGCCAGATGGGCGTAAGGCGAGATCGGGTCGTAGAAGAAGCGGATGTCGGTCATGAAGATCTCGTGTGCGAAGGCGTCAAGGCGCCAGCTGCCGGGCTTCGATCTGCTGCCAGATCACCAACTTGTCCGCATCGCTGGCACGGCTCCAGAAACCGATTTCTTCCAGCGTGCGGAAGCACCCCTTGCAGCGGCTGCGGGCCTCGTCCATTTCGCACACCGAGATGCACGGCGAAGGCACGCCCGGGCGCAGACCGGCGCGGCGGCGCGCGGCCTGCAGGGTGATCGTGGGGGTCTCCAGGGCCATGGGCTCAGGCCACCACGGTGACGTCGTGCACCGGCGCGCCGGTCAGCGACTGGAGTTCCACGGGGCTGAGGCGGAACACGGCGTGCGGGTGGCCGGCCGCGGCCCAGATCTCGTCGAAGCGCGAGAGCTGCGCGTCGATCAGCGTGACGGGCGCCACCGCGTGCGCCAGCGGCGAGACACCGCCGATGGAAAACCCGGTGCGCGCCTTGACGAAGTCGGCATCGGCCCGGCCGAGCTTGCCGCCATCGGCGCAGACCAGGGCCTGCACCTTCTTCTCGTCCACCCGCAGATCGCCCGAGGTGATGACCAGCACGGCCGCGTCGTCACTCTTGCGGCGAAAGATGATGCTCTTGGCGATCTGGCCCAGGGCCACGCCGAGGGCGTCGGCCGCCTGCTGCGCGGTGCGCGCGGCGCCGTCGAGCATCACGGGGGCGTGGGCATGGCCCGCGTCCTGCAGCACGCGCGCCACGCGCTGCACGGTCTCAGGCAAGGCCTGCAATTCGGCTCCACACATGGTTGCGGTCCTTCAGGCGGCGCGTTTGACGAGCAGCAGGCTCGCGCCCATGGCCATGAGCACGCCGCCGAACACGCGGTTCTGCGCACGCCGGGCGCGGGCCGTGGCCAGCCAGCGCTGGGCGCGCGAGGCCAGGAAGGCGTAGCCGTGCATCACGATCAGATCGACCACCACCGTGGTGGCCAGCAGGATCAGCAACTGCAACCCGAGGCCGCGCTGGGGGTCGATGAATTGCGGCAGCACGGCCACCATGAACACGATGCCCTTGGGGTTGGTCACGTTGGTGAAGAAACCCATGACGAAGCGCTCGCGCGCCGAGGGCACGGCCACCTGGGCCGGTGCCGCCTCGTCCGCCTCGGGCACCACGCCCACGCGGGCTCGCCACTGGTTGAAACCGAGCCAGATCAGGTAGCCCGCGCCAGCGAACTTCACCACGGTGAAGGCGGTGGCCGAGGCCAGCAGCAAGGCGCCGACGCCCACACCGGCCACCAGCAGGATCACCGCCAGCCCCAGTTGCAGGCCCGCGATGGTCGTGCTGGTTTTCTTCACGCCATAGGCCAGGCCGTGCGTCATCGACAGCACCGCGCCCGAACCGGGCGAGAGCGCGATGGCCCACGAGGCCACGAAATACGCCATCCAGACTTGCAGTTCCATATTGCTTTCCTTCAGCCCGCGCGCTTGGCGAGCAATGCGCGGGCCACGCGCGAGCCGGTGGACCGGCCGAGCTGTTCGCTGATGTAGACGCCGGCATCCACCAGCGCGTCGAGGTCGATGCCGGTGGCGATGCCCATGCCGTGCAGCAGGTAGACCACGTCTTCGGTCGCCACGTTGCCGGTGGCGCCCTTGGCGTAGGGGCAGCCGCCCAGGCCGGACACGGAGGACTGGAAGTTCCAGACCCCCATCTCCAGCGCGGCCAGGGTGTTGGACAGCGCCTGGCCATAGGTGTCGTGGAAGTGGCCCGAGACGTCGTCGATGCCGTAGTGCTTCAGCGTGGCCTCCATCGCGGCCTGCACCTTGCGTGGCGTGCCCACGCCGATGGTGTCGGCCACGTCCACGCGCTGCACGCCGATGCCCTTCATGAGCCCGGCCAGGTAGGCCACGCGCTCGGGCGCAATCTCGCCTTCGTAGGGGCAGCCCACGGTGCAGCTCATGGCGCCGCGCACGGCGATGCCGGCCGCGCGCGCGGCCTCGACCACGGGGGCGAAGCGCTCGATGCTCTCGGCGATCGAGCAGTTGATGTTCTTCTGGCTGAAGGCCTCGCTGGCCGCGCCGAACACCACGATCTCGTCCGGCTTGTCGGCCACGGCAGCCTCGTAGCCCTTGAGGTTGGGCGTGAGCACCGAGTAACGGACGCCGCCCTGGCGCCGGATGCCGCCCATGACCTCGTGGTTGTCGGCCATCTGCGGCACCCACTTGGGGCTCACGTAGCTGGTGACCTCGATCTCTTTCAGACCGGCGGCCTGCAGGCGGTGCACCAGCTCGACCTTGACGGCCGCAGGCACCGGCTGCTTCTCGTTCTGCAGCCCGTCGCGGGGGCCGACGTCGATGAGCTGGACGCGGGAGGGCAGTTTCATGGGGGTCTTTCGAGGGGGTCAGTACCCGCGCACCGGATCGACCACGCCGGCGATCGGGTCCCCGCGTTCGAACGCGAGGATCTTGCCGGCAATCTGGGCGATGCTTTCCTCGCGCAGCGTGCGCGCCGAGGTGTGGGGCGTGACCGTGATTTTCGGGTGTTTCCAGAAACCATGCTGGGCGGGCAGCGGCTCGGTGCGGAACACGTCAAGCGTGGCGCCGGCCAGGTGGCCACTGTCGAGCAGCGCGAGCAGGTCGTCTTCCACCAGGTGGTCGCCGCGCGCGACGTTGATGACATAGGCCTCGGGCCGCAGGCGCGAGAGCGTTTCGCGGTTGAGGATGTCGCGCGTCTCGGGCGTGAGCGGCAGCAGGTTGACCAGCACGCGGCACGAGGCCAGGAAGCTGTCGAAGGCCGCGTGGCCCGCGTGGCCGATCACGCCGTCGATGACCTTGGGCGAGCGGCTCCAGCCGTGCACCGGGAAATCGAACTGGCGCAGGGCCAGGGCCACGCGCTCGCCCAACACCCCCAGACCCATCACGCCGACGGGGAAATCGGCCCGCAGGCGCGGCTTGCGGTACGACCAGCGGCCCTGCGCCACGTCGGCTTCGTAGGCGTCGAACTCGCGGAAGTGGCGGATCACGGCGTGGCACACGTACTCGGCCATCTGCACCGACATGCCGGCATCGTCGAGCCGCACCACCTTGGCGGCGGGCGGCAGCTTGAGCTTGAGCAGCGCGTCCACGCCCGCGCCGATGTTGAACAGGCCCTTGAGGCCGGGCTGTTCGTCCATGAATTGTTGCGGCGGCGCCCAGACCACGGCGTGATCGGCCTGGGGCGCGCCGGGTTGCCATTCGGTGACGTTGGCCTGCGGCAGGGCCAGGCGCAGATCGGCCAGCCAGGGGCCGACCCGGGTGTTGACGCAGCAGAAAGTGATGTTCATGCGGCGAGCTTACGCGGCCTCGCGCGGCGGCGCTGTCAGCCCACCGAGAGCTTGAGCAGTTCGGCGCCCTCGTTGACCTGGTCGCCGGGCGCGTAGAGCAGCTCGGCCACGGTGCCGTCGGCTGGCGCGGCGATGGTGTGCTCCATCTTCATCGCCTCCATCACGGCCAGCGCCTGGCCCTTGGTCACCGTGTCGCCGGCCTTGACCGCGAACGACACCACCTTGCCCGGCATGGGCGCGGTGAGGCGCCCGCCTTCGGCGGCGGCTTCGCCCGCGTGGGCCAGGGCATCGATCTCCACGATCTGGGTCGCGCCCAGGGCGCAGAACACATGCACGTTCTCGTCCACCTGCCAGGTCTGCACCGTCTGGCGCTGGCCGTTGAAGCGCAGGTCCATGCGGGTGCCGGTGTCGGCCGGCAGCGCCACGAAGTCCAGCACGGCGTTCACCTCGCCCACGGCGAGCTGCAGCGCGCCGTCGTGCAGGTAGCTCAGGTGGGCCAGCAGGGCTTCGCCCTGGTACTCGAAATCGAAGCGGCGCACGGTGATGCCGTGTGGGCGCCAGCCGTCGCGGCGCGAGAACGGGTCGGCGCCTTCGTCCGCGCGCTCGGCCACCAGGGTCTGCGCCACGGCGGCGGCCACGGCCAGCGGCAGGCCGACCTTGTCCTGGTGGAACAGCGCGGCGGCCTCGCGCGGGATCAGCGCGGTGTCCAGCTCGGCCTGGGCGAACGCGCGGCTGGTGACCACGTGGCGCAGGAACTGCACGTTGGTCGAGAGGCCGACGATGCGCGTCTCGGCCAGCGCGGCGTCCAGCCGCGACAGGGCCTCTTCGCGCGTGGCGCCGTGCACGATCAGTTTGGCGACCATGGAGTCGTAGAACGGGCTGATGGTGTCGCCTTCGCGCACGCCGTCGTCCACCCGCACCGTGCCACGCTCGAAGCTCGTGCAGGCCGGCTTGCGGTAGACGGTGAGCGTGCCGGTGGCGGGCAGGAAGTTGTTGTCCGGCGTTTCGGCGCAGATGCGCGCCTCGATCGCGTGGCCGTGGATGCGCAGGTCTTCCTGCTTCAGCGGCAGCGGCTCGCCGCCGGCCACGCGCAGCTGCCATTCCACCAGGTCCAGGCCGGTGATGGCCTCGGTCACCGGGTGCTCCACCTGCAGGCGGGTGTTCATCTCCATGAAGTAAAAGCGCATGGCCTCGGGATGGGCGTAGCCCTCGGGCTGCTCGACGATGAACTCCACCGTGCCCGCGCCCACGTAGTTCACCGCCTTGGCCGCCGCCACCGCGGCCGCGCCCATCTGGGCACGCAGCTCGGGCGTCATGCCAGGTGCGGGCGCTTCTTCCAGCACCTTCTGGTGGCGGCGCTGCACCGAGCAGTCGCGCTCGAACAGGTAGACGCAGTCGCCCTGCGTGTCGCCGAACACCTGGATCTCGATGTGGCGCGGGCGCTGCACGTATTTTTCGATCAGCACCGCGTCGCTGCCGAAGCTGTTGCGCGCCTCGCGCTGGCAGCTGGCGAGCGCGGCGGCGAAGTCCTCGCTCTTCTCGACCACGCGCATGCCCTTGCCGCCGCCACCCGCGCTGGCCTTGATGAGCGCGGGGTAGCCGATGCGGTCGGCTTCGCGCTGCAGCAGGGCCGGGTCCTGGTCGGCGCCGTGGTAGCCCGGCACCAGCGGCACGCCGGCCTTTTCCATCAGGCGCTTGGACTCCGCCTTCAGGCCCATGGCCTCGATCGCCGACGACGGCGGGCCGATGAAGACCAGGCCGGCCTTCACGCAGGCGTTGGCGAAGGCTTCGTTCTCGCTCAGGAAGCCGTAGCCCGGGTGGATGGCCTGCGCGCCCGTGGCCTGGGCGGCCGCGATGATGCGCTCCCACTGCAGGTAGCTTTCCTTGGGCGCCGAGCCGCCGATGTGCACCGACTCGTCGCAGGCGGCCACGTGCTTGGCGCGCGCATCGGCGTCCGAATAGACAGCGACGGTCTTCACGCCCAGGCGGCGCGCGGTGGCGGCGACGCGGCAGGCGATCTCGCCCCGGTTGGCAATCAGGATCTTGTGGAACATGGGACTTCCTAGGCGGTGGCGGTGAAGAAGGAGCGCACGCGGCGGAACACCGCGCGCAGGAACTTGAAGAGCATCCAGGTGGCGATCCACATCAGCACGACGGTGATCGCGAGCAACACGACGAAGACCAGTGGGTGGCTGGTGGCAAGCCAGACTGCGCCGACCACCAGGCCGTCCTCGACCAGGCTCATGCCGAGGTTGGAGAACGGCTCGGGCGAGCTGTTGATGGCCGCGCGCGTGGTGGTCTTGGCGGCCTGGCTGGTGGCGGCGAGCGAGCCGCCGAGCAGCGCGGCGGCCAGCGCCACGGTGCCGCCGTCGGCGCCGAACACGCCGGCCGCGAGCGCCGCGCCGGCCGGAATGCGCACCACGCTGTTGACCATGTCCCACAACGAATCGACCACCGGGATCTTGTCGGCGAAGAACTCGACGAAGAGCATGAAGCCGGCCGTGCCCAGCAGCACCGGGTGCTGCAGCGCCTGCAGGCCGGTGGGCAGCTCCATCCAGCCCATGGCGCCGGCCAGGCCGACGATGAACACCACGGCGTACAGGCGAAAACCGCTGGCCCAGCCGAGCGCGCCCGCGAGCGCGAGCAGCTCGGGCGTGCCCAGGGTGTGGAACCAGTCGGCCATGGGGTGCCTCCTCGGGTCAGGCCGCCGGCAGCCAGCCGGGCGGGCGCTTCTGCAGGAAGGACTGCAGGCCTTCGCGGCCTTCGTCGCTGGCGCGCACATCGGCGATGCGGCGCGCCGTCTCGCTGCGCAGGGCTTCGGTGATGGGCTGGCCGCCCACGTCGCGCACCAGGCGCTTGCACTCGCGCGCGGCCTTGGGGCCGTTGGCCACCAGCGTGGCGACGAGCTCGTCCACCTTCGCGTCCAGCGTCTCGGGCGTGGCCAGTTCGTGCACCATGCCCAGCGCGTGCGCGCGCACCGCGCTGAAGCGTTCGGCCGTCACCATGTAGCGGCGCGAGGCCTGCACGCCCAGGGCGCGCGCCACGTAGGGGCTGATGGTGGCGGGCAGCAGGCCCAGGCGGGCTTCGGACAGACAGAAGGTCGCGCCCTCCACCGCCACCAGCACGTCGCAGATCGCCGCCAGCCCCATGCCGCCGGCGTAACAGTCGCCCTGGATGCGGCCGACCACCGGCACCGGGCACTGGTCCAGCGTCCACAGCATATCGGCCAGCTGCTGCGCGTCGGCGCGGTTCTGGTCCCAGCTGTAGCCGGCCATGGTCTTCATCCAGTTCAGATCGGCCCCGGCGCAGAAGGCCTTGCCGTGCGCGCCAAGCACGACAACGCGCAGGGACTCGTCCTTGGCCAGCTCGGTGAAGGTCGCGGTGAGCGCGGCGATCACGTCGTCGTTGAAGGCGTTGCGCACGTCGGGGCGGTTGAGCCACACCTTCGCCACGTGCGGCTTGGGGCGGGTCACATCGATCACGTTGCTCATGTTCAGTCCTGCATCAATAGCGTTTCGCCACTTCTTCCAGCATCACCTCGGTCGCACCGCCGCCGATGGCGAGCACGCGCGCGTCGCGCCACAGGCGCTCGATCGCGGTCTCGCGGATGAAGCCCATGCCGCCATGGAACTGCTGGCAGGTCTGCACCACCTCGTTGACGAGTTCGCCGGTGAGCGCCTTGAGCATGGAGACCTCCTGCACGATGTCATGGCCCTGGGTCACGCTCCAGGCGCAGTGGTACATGAACTGGCGCGCCGCGCGCGTCTTGGCGTCGAGCATCGAGAGGCGCTGGCGGATGGTCTGCTTGTCCCACAGCGTGGCGCCGAAGGCCTGGCGCTGGCGCACATAGTCCAGCGTGAGCTTCAGGGCCTGCGTGCAATGGCCGACGGCCATGGCCGCCAGCGCGATGCGTTCGGTCTGGAAGTTCTTCATGACCGAGTAGAAGCCCTTGCCCTGCTCGCCCAGCAAGTTCTCTTCCGGGATGCGCACGTTGTCGAACACGAGCTCGGCCGTGTCGCTGGAGAGCCAGCCGGTCTTCTTGAGCGCGCGGCCGACCGAGAAACCCGGTGTGCCCTTCTCGACGATGAACATGGTCACGTCGTGGCGCGCGGTGCCGGTCTTGGCGGCGACGAAGTACAGGTCGGCGTGCACGCCGTTGGTGATGAACATCTTGGTGCCGTTGAGCACCCACTCGTTGCCTTCCTTGCGCGCCGTGGTGCGGATGCCCGCCACGTCGGAACCCGCACCGGGTTCGGTGATGCCCACGGCAGTGATCACCTCGCCGGCCGTCACGCGCTTCAGGTACTTCGCCTTCTGCGCCGCGTTGCCCGCGTGGTGCAGGTGCGGGCCGGCCATGTCGGTGTGCACCAGCACGGTGATGATGAAGCCGGCGAAGGTGGACTGCGACAGTGCTTCGGCGAACACCAGGTTGGTCAGCGCGTCGGCATCACCACCGCCGTATTCGCCCTCGAACATCAGGCCCAGCAGGCCGGCCTGGCCCATGCGGCGCAGCACGTCGCGCGGCACCATGCCGGTCTCTTCCCAGGCGGCCGCGTGCGGCTCCACCTCGCGTTCGAGGAAGCGCGCGACCTGGTCGCGCAGCAGTTCGTGGTCGGGGTTGTCGTAGATGGTCCTGGCCATGGCATCACATCCGGAAGACGCCGAACTTCGGCTCGCCGATCGGCGTGTTGAGGGTGGCCGAGAGGGCCAGACCGAGCACACGGCGCGTGTCGGCCGGGTCGATCACACCGTCGTCCCACAGGCGGGCGCTGGCGTAGTAGGGGTGCGACTGGTGGGCGAACTGATCCAGCAGCGGCTGCTTGAACTTCGCCTCTTCCTCGGCGCTCCAGCTGCCGCCCTTGCCCTCGATGCCGTCGCGCCGCACGGTGGCCAGCACGCTGGCGGCCTGCTCGCCGCCCATCACGCTGATGCGCGCGTTGGGCCACATCCAGAGGAAGCGCGGGCTGTAGGCGCGGCCGCACATGCCGTAGTTGCCGGCGCCGTAGCTGCCGCCGATGATGATGGTGAATTTCGGCACCTGCGCCGTGGCCACGGCCGTGACCATCTTGGCGCCGTGGCGCGCGATGCCCTCGCTCTCGTACTTGCGGCCGACCATGAAGCCGGTGATGTTCTGCAGGAACAGCAGCGGCACCTTGCGCTGGCAGCACAGCTCGATGAAGTGCGCGCCTTTCTGTGCGCTTTCGGAGAACAGCACGCCGTTGTTGGCGACGATGCCGATCGGCATGCCCTCGATGTGCGCGAAGCCGCAAACCAGGGTGGCGCCGTAGCGCGCCTTGAACTCGTGGAACTCGCTGCCGTCGACCACGCGGGCGATGATCTCGCGCACGTCGTAGGGCTTGCGCGTGTCGACCGGGATGACACCGTAGATTTCCTTCGGGTCGTACAGCGGCGCGCGCGGTTCGCGCAGGGCCTGCGTGGCGACCTTGCGGCGGTTGAGCGTGGCCACGGCCTGGCGCGCCAGCGCGAGCGCGTGCGCGTCGTTCTGCGCCAGGTGGTCGGCCACGCCCGAGAGGCGCGTGTGCACGTCGCCGCCGCCCAGGTCTTCGGCGCTCACGATCTCGCCGATGGCGGCCTTCACCAGCGGCGGGCCGCCCAGGAAGATCGTGCCCTGGTTCTTGACGATGATGGTCTCGTCGCTCATGGCGGGCACGTAGGCGCCGCCGGCCGTGCACGAGCCCATGACGACCGCGATCTGCGCGATGCCGTTGGCGCTCATGTTGGCCTGGTTGTAGAAGATGCGGCCGAAGTGCTCGCGGTCGGGAAACACGTCGTCCTGGTTCGGCAGGTTGGCGCCGCCCGAATCCACCAGGTAGATGCAGGTCAGGTTGTTCTGCATCGCCACCTCCTGCGCCCGAAGGTGTTTCTTCACCGTCATCGGGTAGTAGGTGCCGCCTTTCACGGTGGCGTCGTTGCAGACGATCAGGCAGTCCACCCCGCTGACGCGGCCGATGCCGGCGATCACACCGGCGCAGGGCGCGCTGTCGGTGCCGTCGCGATCGGGGTACATGTTGAGCGCCGCGAGCGGGCTGAGTTCCAGGAAGGGCGTGCCCGGGTCCAGCAGCATCTGCACGCGGTCGCGCGGCAGCAGCTTGCCGCGCGCGGTGTGTTTGGCGCGGGCGGCTTCACCGCCGCCGAGGGTGGCTTTGGCGATCTGGGCCTTGAGGTCGTCGACCACCACCTGCATGGCCTGGGCATTGGCCTGGAAGTCGGCGGAACGGGCGTTGAGTTGTGTCTCCAGGATCGGCATGGCGGCATCCGTTGTGGTGTTTCGGGGCATTGTGGAGGATAGACACGCGGATGAGGGCTGGCCTGCCATGCAGGTTGCAAATACCGCCAGATCCGGCGAAACTAGCGCCATGCCTCCCGCCTTGACCCCCGCCCTCACGCCCATGGCGTTTGTTCGTGCCATGGTGATGGCCTACCGCGAGCGGGGCATGGACGCGGCAGGCGCGCTCGAACTGGCACAAATTCCGCCAAGGAAAGTTGATCAGCCGGACGCCCGCATCACCGCCGCGCAGATGGAAGCGGTGTCGGAGGCCGCCATGCGCGAACTCGACGACGAAGGCTTGGGCTGCTTCAGCCGCGCCCTGCCCTGGGGCAGCTACGGCATGCTGGCGCGCGCCTCCCTCTCGGCCCCCACGCTGGGCATGGCGCTCAGGCGCTGGTGCCGCCACCACGGCCTGATCACCGACGATGTGGCGCTCTCGCTGGAGACCGTGGGCGAGCGCGCGCGCCTCGTGCTGCGCCCGCACCGCCGCCCTGGGCCGCTCACCGAGTTCTGCGTGGTCTCGGTGCTGCGCAACATCCACGGCCTGGCGAGCTGGTACGTCGATTCGCGCATCCCGCTGCAGGGTGCGCAGTTTCCCTACGCGCCGCCGCCCCACCTGGACGCGTATGCCGTGCTGTTCGACGGCCCGGCCACCTTCGGCGCGGACGAGGCCGCGATCGCCTTCGACGCGCGTTACCTCACCCTGCCGATGCGGCGCGACGAGGCCGCCATGAACCAGCTGCTGCAGCGCGCCTTGCCGCTCACCGTGCGCTCCTACCGGCGCGACCGCCTGCTGGTGCAGCGTGTGCGCCAGGTGCTGGCGACCCAGCCGCTGGACGCCCACAACGCCGACGACCTCGCCGCGTTGTTGAACGTCTCGGCGCGCACCCTGCACCGCCAGCTCAAGGACGAGGGGGCCTCGCTGCAGGCGCTGAAAGACGAGGTGCGCCGCCAGCGCGCCACCGAGCTGCTGCTGCGCACCCGCCGCCCGATCAAGCAGGTGGCGCAGGCCTGCGGCTTTCAGAACGAGAAGAGTTTCATCCGCGCGTTTCGCGGCTGGACCGGGCGCTCACCGGGCGAGTGGCGCGGCGAACAGCTCGCGCAGCTCGTCCATGTGGCCGAAGACGCGCGCCACCGGTAAGCCCTCGAACGCGCGCCCATGCCCCTCGGGGCAGTAGCCCCACACCGTGGCGCCGGCCGCCAGCCCGGCCTGGGCGCCGGTGGCCGTGTCCTCCACCACCAGACAGCGCGCCGGGTCCACGCCCAGGTGCGCGGCGGCGGCCAGGTAAACGTCGGGCGCGGGCTTGGAGCGCGGCTGGTCGTGGCCGCTGAAGACACGGTCTTCGAACAAGGGCAGCATGCCCACGAGATCGAGCTGCATCACGACCTTGGGCCGGTCGGCGCCCGAGGCGCAGGCGATGCGGCCGGCCACGTGGCGGTGCACCGCCGTCACCGCCTCCACCGCGCCCTGCACCGCCTTGAGCTCGGCCAGCAGGCGCACATTGCGGCGCGCGTAGAAGCCCTGCAGCCATTCCTCGGTGAACGGCTTGCCGGTTTCGGCCTCGATGCGCGCGCGTTCGTCGCGCACCGCCTTGCCGATGAAGATGTCCATGCACTCGGCCTGGGTCAGCGCCCAGCCGCTTTCGTTGAGCACCTCGCGCAAGACCCCGTTGGTGATGGGCTCGCTGTCCACGAGCACGCCGTCGCAATCAAACAGAACTGCATCAAACATCTTGTCTTTCATTCAGTTGAGGATGTCGCCATCCACATAAAACCAGTGACCGTGCTCGCGCACGAAGCGGCTGCGCTCGTGCAGGCGCTGGCCGCGCCCCTGCACCCGCGAGCGCGCCACGAACTCGACTTCGGCGTGCGTGTCGTCAATGGACTTGTGGTGCTTCACTTCGAGCCCGAGCCACTTCACACTGCCGTCCAGGTCCAGGGAAGCCGGCCGCTGGCTCGGATGCCAGGTGGCCAGCAGGTGCGCCTCGTCACCGCGCACGAAGGCGGTGTAGCGCGAGCGCATGAGCGCCTCGGCGTCGGGGGCGGGAACGCCGGTGCCGAGGTAGCGGCCGCAGCAATGCGGGAAATCGGGGCCGAGGCCACAAGGGCAGGCGTCTTTCGTCGTGGGCATGAAGAGCCGATTATCGATCCCCTTGCAAGGGTGGGGGCATGGCGAGCGGGTGTTCCAATGGCGCCTCTTGCCTTCGACTTCAAGGACCGCCCATGAGCACGCTCGACACCTTCGCCATCACCCAGAAATGGCCCGCCACCCACCCCGACCG
>NZ_JBYTAE010000063.1:0-38263 GCF_058787875.1 Hydrogenophaga sp. FW305-3-2-15-A-LB1
CCCTTGCGCACCGCCCCCACCCGCCGCGCGTCCATCGCGCGCCGCATGGCCTCGGGCGCGGGCGCCTACGGTTATGCGCAGGCGGTGAGCATCGGCACGCAACTGGTGGCCTTGCCGGTCTTCCTCCACCATTGGGACATGGCCACCTACGGCTACTGGCTGGCCCTGACGGCACTGCCCTTCTACCTGTCGATGGCCGACGCCGGCATCTCCACCGCCTCGTGCAACCGGATGATCGGTCTCATCACGCAGGGCCAGAAGGCGCGCGCGGCCGGGGTGTTCCAGAGCGCCGTGGCCTTTCTGCTGAGCGTCTCGCTGCTGGCCCTGCTCGCGGTGGGCGCCGCGCTGCTGCTGTTGCCCGACACCACCTTGCAGGCGCCGCAGTGGAAGGCCGTGCTCATGCTGCTGTCCCTCAGCGTGGTGCTCAGCCTGTTCTGCAGCCTGGCCGAGGTGGTCTACAAGGCCACCGGCGGCTACGCGGCGGGCACCTACCTCGTCACCACCGGGCGCCTGGTCGAATGGGCCGGTGGCCTGGCCGGTCTGGTGCTCACGCAGACCTTCATCGGCGTGGCCAGCTCGGCCCTGCTGGCCCGGCTGGGCTACACGGCGCTGAGCATCGGCCTGAGCCAGCGGCGCACCGATTTCCTGCGCTGGGGCGTGGCGCGCGCCAGCTGGGCCGACGTGCGACAGACCGCCGCGCCGGGTGCGCTGTTCTTCTCGATCTCGATGACCAACGCGCTCAGCCTGCAAGGCTTCACCCTGCTGGTGGCGGCCACGCTGGGCCCCGCCGCCACCGCCGTGTTCAACACCTACCGCACCGTCGCCCGGGTCGTGGTGCAGGTCACCAACGCGCTGAGCAACCCGCTCTGGCCAGAGCTCACCGCCCTCAAAGGCCAGCAGGACGACCACGCCTTCTGGAAGCTGTACCGCCGGGCCAAGCACCTGGGCCTGCTCATCGCCGCCGCGGGCGCGCTGCTGGTGTACCTGGTGTCGCCCTGGCTGCTCGAGGTCTGGACGCACGGCCAGATTCCCTTCACCGCCACCAGCATGGCGCTGTTCCTGCTCTATGCCGCCGTGTGCTCGGCCACCCAGGTCCCGCGCGTCGTGCTCATGTCCATCAACCGCCATGCCGGCCTGGCCGCGCAGAGCCTGATGGCCGCCGTGGTCTCGCTGGTGGTGGCCTGGCTGGTCTGGCGCAGCGCCGGCATGACGGGCGTGGTGGCCGCCATGGTGCTGGGCGAGGCCCTGGTCTGGCTCACCGCCACGCGCGCCGTGCGCCGCCTGCACCGCCAGCAACGGCTTCAGGGCCCGCCGGCCACAGGGGTCGCCGCATGATCATCGACCTGAACCACGCGCCGCCACCGGAGACCGCGCAGGACGTCGTCATCGTCGGCGGCGGCACGGTGGCCCTGTTGCTGGCCGTGCTGCTCGAGCGCCAGGGCCAGCGCGTGACGGTGCTGGAGAGCGGCGGCGGCGGTTTCGAAACGCCGGCCCAGGCGCTCAACGACGCCACCGTCGTCGGCCGGGCCCACAGCGGCATCGCCGTGGCGCGCGGGCGCGCGCTGGGCGGCACCTCCAACCTCTGGGGCGGCCAGCTCACCGGCTTCGTGCCCTCGGATTTCGAGGCCCGCGCCGGCGTGTCGGACGCGCCCTGGCCCATCACCTACGAGGAGCTGCTGCCCTGGTACGAGGCCGTGGCCAAGGAACTGCGGCTGGCCGACGCGCTCGACGAGCACACGCCCCAGGCGCGCAAGCTCTTCGGCGGCGGCTACCCCGACATTCCCGGGTTCACGCTGTTCCTCACGCGCTGGCTCAAGGAGCCCGCCATGGCGCGCCACTTCCGCGAGCGCCTGCAGAACGCGCCCAAGCTCACGGTGCTGCTGCACGCCCACGCCACGGGCCTGGACCTGTCGCCCGACGGCGAGCGCGTCAGCACGGTCCGCGTGGCGCGGCCCGACGGCAGCCTCACCGCCATCGCCGGCCAGCGCGTGGTGCTGGCCAACGGCACCATCGAGATCGCCCGCCTGCTGCTGGCCTGCGCGGCCGAGCAGCCCCAGGCCCCCTGGGTCGGCAACCCCTGGGTGGGCGCCGGTTTCCAGGACCACCTGGAAATGCGCGGCGGGCGCGTGCACCCGCTGGACAAGCCGCGCTTCCTGCGCACCTTCCAGAACATCGTGCTCGGCGGCCACAAGTACCAGCCCAAGCTGCGGCTGGCCAGCGCCAGCGCCGGCGCGGGCGCCCTCGCCGCCGACCCGGCGCTGCAGGTCACCGGCTATTTCGCGTTCGAGTCCAGCATCGCCGAGCACCTGCAGCACCTGAAGGTGATGGCCAGGTCGCTGCGGCGCGGCGCGCTGCCGCGTCAGGGCCTGGGCGAGCTGTTGCGCCACCTGCGCGGCATGGGCAGCGCCTGGCTGCCGATGGTCGTGCAGTACCTGCGGCACCACCGCATCCACAACCCGGCCGACCGCGGCGTCTGGCTCGTCATGCACGCCGAGCAGCTGCCGCGCCACGACAGCCGCATCACCCTCGACCCGCAGCGCAAGGACCGCTTCGGCATGCCGCTGGCCAAGCTGGACTGGCGCATCGGCGGCCAGCCCGAGCTGCGCGCCATGGCCGGCTTCATGCGCCGCATCGGCGACAGCCTGCAGGCGGCCGGGCTGGCGCGGGTGGAGATCGACGCGCTGCTCGCCAACGAGGACGCGCGCGCGCTGGACCAGGCCACCGACACCTACCACCAGTGCGGCGGCGCCCGCATGGGCCACCACGCGCGCGACGGCGTGGTCGACCGCGGGCTGCGCGTGTTCGGCACGGACAACCTCTACGTCGCCGGGGCCGCGGTGTTCCGCACCTCCAGCTACGCCAACCCCACCTTCACCGCCATGGCGCTCACGGCCCGGCTGGCCGAGCAGCTGCGCCCGGAGGTCCCTGTATGAACCTCACCGCCAACGACCTGATGACCCAGCGGCTGGGCTTCGGCTGCGGCCGCCTCAACGGCGGCGCCGACAAGGCGACCTCGCTGCGCCTGATCCACGCGGCGCTGGACCAGGGCATCCGCCACTTCGACACCGCGCCGCCCTATGGGCTCGGCGCGTCCGAATCCGTGCTGGGCGAGGCCCTCAAGGGCCGGCAGGAGGACGTGACCGTGGTGACCAAGGCCGGGCTGGCCCGCCCCGCCTCGCCCGGCCTGATGCAGAAGGCCCGGGCCGTGGTCAAGCCGCTGGCCCGCTGGGTGCCCGGCCTGCGCCAAGCCGTGCTCAAGGGCATGGTCCGGCGCGCCCCCGCCGGCAACTTCGACACCGGGTTCATCGCCCAGTCCTTCGAGGCCAGCCTGCGGCAGCTGCAGCGCGAGCGCGTGGACTGCCTGCTGCTGCACGAGGCGCAGCCGCACCACACGCTGGCCCCCTTGCGGGAGCTGCTCGACCGCTACGTCGCCCAGGGCCAGCTCGGTGCCTACGGCAGTTCCACCGGCGCACCGATGAACCAGCTCGTGCGCTTCGGCGCCGTGTCGCAATACCGCAGCCCGGCCCCGGGCGCCGAGTGGACACCGGTGGCCGCGGACGACGTGCTGCACGGCGCCCTGCGCTTCGTGGCGCCGGCCATCGGGCCCGCGATGGCGCGCGACCCCCAGCTCAAGGCCCGGCTGGCCAGCCTGCTGCCCGAAGGCACCGACCCGGCCAGTGCCACCGGATCGCTCGCCCTGGCCTATGCGCTGGCCCGTTTCGAGAGCCGGCTGCTCATCTCCACGCACCAGCCGCAGCGCCTGACCCGCACCGTCGACGAACTGCGGCACATCACGGCCTCGCCCGAATGGCTGCCCGCCATGTCGGCCCTGCACTGCGCCTTCAAGCGGGCGCCCGCGCCATGAGCCCGCTGCTGCGCCTGCTCTCGCTGTGGCTGCTCGGCTTGGCCGTCTACCTGGGCGGCTGGTACGTGGAAGGCCCGGCGTTCCAGGCCGTGCAGATGGGCTCGGTCGCGCTGTTCATCGGTGCCGGTTTTCTGGCCCTGCTGGCGGGGGACACGCGCCGCATCGAGCTCAGCACCGCCGAGTACATCGTGGGCGGCGCTTTCCTGTTCGCCATGCTGGTGGCCTTCGCGCGCGAGAACACGATGTCGGTCGCATACGGTGCCATGTTCCTGATGGTGCTGGTCTCGGCCGCGGTGCTGGCGCGCCAGCCCTGGGGGCCCAGCGTCGACCAGGTGTTCCGGCGCGTCTACATCGCCCTGATCGCCTCCGTGCTGGTGGTCCAGCCGGCCGACTACCTGACCTCGGTGGTGGGCACGGTCGAGCGCAGCGTGGGGCTGGTGCGCTTCACGCCGCTGGGCATGCACCCCAACCTCGCCGGCCTGGTGTACGGCGGGGGCAGCCTGCTGTTCTTCCAGCACTTCCTCGGCAGCACCCGCGCCCACCAGAAGCTGTTCGCGCTGGCGATGTCCGGGCTGTGCCTGAGCATGGTGCTGGCGGCGTCCGCGCGGGCCAGCCTGCTGGCCCTGGGGGTCACGGGCGCCGTCGCCGTGCTGCTCATCGCCTGGCGCGGCTCCCGCCGCGCGCGCACCGCCCTGGGCCTCGCGGCCGTCGGCGCGCTGGCCCTCGGCCTGGCCAAGGCGGGCGCCATCGCCGGCTACCTGAGCACCATCCTGGACCTGGACTCGCCCACGCGCGGCACGGCCTCGGGCGCGACGGGCCGCGAGGACCTGTGGCGCGACGGCATCGAGCTCGTGTTCTCCGACCCGGTGCTGTTCTTCACCGGCCGGGGCGTGCGCGCCGCCGGCCCCGAGGTGATCGGCTTTCCGGTGGAGAGCTCCTACATCAACCTCGCGCTCGAACACGGCGTGGTGCTGGGCGGGCTGATCGCCCTGACCTTCCTGTTCACCGCATGGCGCGCCCTGCGCCGCGGCTTCGACACCGGCGCGATGAACCCGACCCTCTTCCTCAGCGGCTCGATGCTGTTGTTCGCGCTGGTGCAGTCGGTCTTCAACCGCTACCTGATCGCGGTCGGCAACCCCTTCTCGCTGCTGATCCTGTTGCTGCTCCTGCAACTCAACCTCGGCCCGCCCCGGCTTCGCGCCGCGGCCCTTCCTCCATCGCCAGGCCCCGTCCTGCGCCACCCCGCGGGATTCTCACCATGACCTACGTCTTCTGGCATTCCTACCTCATGTTCCACCAGGCCGCGTACATCCGTGCCCTGGCCGAGCTGCCCGGCAACACCGTGCACTGGTGCGTGACGCAGGACCTGCCCGCCTACTACCGCGACCGCGGCTACCCGGTGCCCGACACCGGCCAGGTCCAGGTGCACCGGGCGCCCACGCCGGCCCAGACCGCCGAGCTCGCTTCGTTGCCCGGCTCGGTGCAGGTGTTCTTCGGCCTGCGCGGTTTCGCGCTGCCGCTGGCCGCCTTCCAGGCCAGCCTGGGCGCGCCGGTGCACCGCTTCCTGATGACGGAGAACCGCTACGAGCCGGGCGCGCGCCTGCTGCCCCGCTGGCTGGCCTACACCTGGGACGCGCTGCGCTACCGCCGCCACCTCAGCGGCGTGTTCTGCATCGGCCACTCGGGCCGCTACGGCGGCGCGCGCTTCTTCTCCGCCTGCGGCTACCCCCGCGAGCGCATCGTGCCCTTCGTGCACGTGGTGGACTGCACGCCGGTGCGGCACGCGCCGGTGCGGCGCGGGCACAAGGAGATCCTCTACGCGGGCCAGCTGATTCCGCGCAAGCGGATCGATGTGCTGCTGCAGGCGTTCAGCCAGCTCGCCGTGCCCTCGGCCCACCTGCGCATCATCGGGCAGGGCCAGGAGGCCGCGAACCTCCAGCAGCTCGCCCATGAACTCGGCATCGCCGAGCGGGTGGATTTCTCGCCGGCCCTGCCCAACGCCGAGACCGTCGCGGCCATGGCCGCCGCCGACGTGCTGGTGCTGCCCAGCCGCTTCGACGGCTGGGGCGCGGTGGTCAACGAGGCCTTGATGGTGGGCACGCCGGTGATCTGCAGCAACCGCTGCGGGGCCAGCGACGTGATCGAGAACGGGCGCAACGGCTACGTGTTCGAGGCCGGCAACGCCCGCTCGCTGCGCGAGCGCCTGCAAAGCATCTGCCAGGACTTCCACTGGAACCGCGCCGCGCTGGCGGCCGCCGAGTCCACCCGCCTGGGCGGTGCCGCGGTGGCCGCGCGCTTTCAGAAGAACGTCCTGCGCCTGCTGGCCGCCGAGCCGGCCAGCCTGGCCTGGAAACCGGAGGTGTCCCAATGAACATCGGCATTCTCACCTTCCATTTCAGCGACAACTACGGTGCCGCGCTGCAGGCCTATGCCCTGCGCCGCTGGTTGACGGAGCGGGGCCACCGCGCCAGCTTCATCGACTACCGGCCCGCGCACATCGAGCGCGGCGGGCGCCTCTGCGTGCCCACCTCGCCGGCCAAGCTCAAGGCCGACCTGAAGGTGGTCTACCTGGCGGTGTCCTCGTTCCTCCACCAGCACTTCGGCCACCGGGGCCAGCGGGAGAAGTTCGTGCGCTTCCGGGAACATTTCCTGGGCATCTCCACCGATGCCGCGCCCACGGACAACGGCGCCTCGCTCGCCGCGGCGCAGGCCTACGACCTGATCGTGGCGGGCAGCGACCAGATCTGGAGCCCGTCCCAGCATTTCGGTTTCGACCCGAACTACTTCCTGGCCTTCGCGCAGTCGTTCCGGGCCCGCAAGATTTCATACGCCGCGAGCTTCGGCCGCGACCGCGTGTCCCCGGACGAGGCCGCGCAGCTGCCCGAGCTGCTGCACCACTTCGACGCGATCTCGGTGCGCGAGGCCTCCGGCGCCACGCTGGTCGAGCGCACCACCGGGCAGCGCCCCGCCAACGTGCCCGACCCGACCCTGCTGCTCAACAGCTACGCGGAACTGACCGACCCGGCGCCCACCGCCGGCCCCGGCACCGAGCCCTACCTCTTCTGCTACGGGCTGCGCTCGCCCGACAACATCCGCCAGACCGCCGAGCTCGTGGCCAGCCAACTGAGCTGCCCCATCCTCTCGCCGCACAACCCGCACCGGCGCTGGGTCGAGATCGGCCAGACGGTCTATCCCGATCCGGCCGAGTGGGTGGCCCTGGTCAAGAACGCGCGTTTCGTCGTGACCAACTCGTTCCACGGCACCGTGTTCTCGCTGCTGTTCAAGAAGCCCTTCATCGTGGCCGGGCTGACCGGCGACAAGGCCGCCGCCAATGCCCGCGCCATCCACCTGCTGCGGGCCGTCGGTCTGGAAAACCGTTTCGCGGCGTCGTTCTCGGCGCAGCAGACCGAGGCCCTGATGGCCACGGCGATCGACTGGGCCGCCGTGGACCAGCGGCTGGCGGACCTGCGGCAGGCCGGCAACGAATTTCTGAACGGGCAACTGAAGGCGGTGGCGCCATGAACCCCATGAGCGACTTCGGCGCGCTGAGGTACCGCAACCGGTTCAGCTCCACGGACAAGCTGCGGCGCTGGGCCTGGGAGCTGGTGTGGCTGCTCGGGTTCCGGCCCACGCCGCGCTGGGCCCTGCACGGCTGGCGGCGCTTCCTGCTGCGCTCGTTCGGGGCCCAGGTCGGCACCGGTTGCCGCATCGCGCCCTCGTGCCGCGTCTGGGCGCCGTGGAACCTGAGCATGGGTGAGTTCTCGGCCCTCGGCGACGGCGTGGACTGCTACAGCATGGACCGCATCACCCTCGGCTCCAAGGTCGCGGTCAGCCAGCGCACCTTCCTGTGCGCCGGCTCGCACGACATCCGCTCCCTGTCCCGGCCCCTGATCACCGGCCCCATCACGATCGAGGACCACGTGTGGATCGCGGCCGAGAGTTTCGTGCACCCGAACGTGGTGATCCGGGAAGGCGCCGTCATCGGCGCGCGCTCGGTCGTGACCAAGGAGATGCCGGCCTGGTCCGTCTGCGCCGGCCACCCGTGCCGCAAGCTCAAGGACCGCGTGGTGAAGGAGCGCCACCATGTTTGACAAGCTGCTCAAGGTGGCCGGCATCTTCAGCGAGGCCTTTCGCGACGCCGTGCTGTTCCTGCGCTTCAACTCGTACTCGCCCTTCGTGGACCCGTCCCGGCGCGCGTTCTACAAGATCCTCATCGAGGCCCACACGATCGAGAAGGGCCTGTCCCTGCCGAACCCGAAACCGCTGTTCGGCAAGGACAAGATCCGTTTCGTCATGAACGCGCTGTCGCGCTACGACATCCGGCACTCACCGATTCCCGCCCACATGTCGCTGGGCGCGCTGGACGCCTACGTGAACTTCCACGCCAAGGCGGGCCTGAGCGACCCCTTGCTCGACGAGATCTCGGGCTACCTGAAAGCCTGGGAAGCCAAGCTGCCCAGGCCCTGGAAGGGCGGCACTCGGGACTACTCCTTCCTGGGCCAGCCGCTGAACAACCTGCAGCAGCTGATGGCCAGCCGCTCGAGCATCCGCACGATGCGGTCCACGCCGCTGCACCCCGACCGCATCCTGGAGGCGATCGCGCTCGCGCAGCTCGCGCCCTCGCAATGCAACCGCCAGTCCTCGCGGGTCCATGCCTACCAGGACCCCGCCCTCATCCAGCAGCTGCTGGCGCTGCAGGGCGGCTCGCGCGGCTTTGCGGAAACGGTCGGCAACCTGTTCGTGGTGAGCTCGGAGATCTGCGCTTGGGGCGGGCCCGGGCAACGCAACCAGGCCTACGTCGACGGCGCGCTGTTCGCCATGTGCCTGATGTTCGCCTGCCGCTCCATGGGCTGGGGCGCCTGCCCGCTGAACCTGGCGATCGACCACAAGACCGAGGCCGCGATCCGCCGCGCCGGCGGCATCCCGGCGGGCGAGCGGCTGATCATGATGATCGCCTTCGGCGAGCCGGTGGCGCCCGACACCAAGGTGGCTTTCTCGCCGCGCAGGCCCGCGGCGGAGATCGCCACCCTTCACGCCTGAGGAGCCCCCCCGATGAGCATCACCGCCGTCATCCTGACCTACAACGAAGCCCTCCACCTGGAGCGCGCCATCCGCTCCATCCAGGCGTTCACGGACCAGATCGTGGTGGTCGACTCCGGCTCCAGCGACGGCACCGCCGAGATCGCGCAACGGCTCGGGGCCGAGGTCCACACGCACGCCTTCGTCAACCAGGCCCGGCAGTTCCAGTGGGCGCTCGACACGCTCGACATCCGCGGCGAGTGGGTGCTGCGCCTGGACGCCGACGAGATCATCGAGCCCGACCTCGCGCGGGAGATCGGCGAAAAACTGCCGCGGCTGCCGGCCGAGGTGGTGGGCGTGAACCTCAAGCGCAAGCACATCTTCATGGACCGCTGGGTGCGCCACGGCGGGCGCTACCCGCTCGTGATGCTGCGGCTCTGGCGCCATGGCAAGGGCCGCGTGGAAGACCGCTGGATGGACGAGCACGTGGTGGTCCGGGGCGGGCGCACCGTCACCTTCGACGGCGGCTTCGCCGACCACAACCTGCACGACCTGAGCTACTTCACCGACAAGCACAACAAGTACGCCACGCGCGAGGCCATCGAGGTGCTCAACCAGCGGCTCGGCCTGTTCGCCCGCGACGAGGCGCTCAGCGCGCGCAGCGCCTCGTTCCAGGCCTCGTTCAAGCGATGGGTCAAGGAGCGTGTCTACAACCGCATCCCGTTCACCGTCAGCGCCACGCTGTATTTCCTGTACCGCTACATCGTCCAGCTCGGTTTTCTGGACGGCCGCAGCGGCCTGGTCTACCACTTCCTGCAGGGCTGTTGGTACCGCTTCCTGGTGGGCGCCAAGGTCATGGAGCTGGAACGGGCCGTGGCCCACCTGCACGACGACAAGGCCGCCATCTGCGCCGAATTGAGCCGACTGACCGGGCACAAGCTGGTGGCCCGAAGCGACACCGTGGCGCCCACCGACGTGCGCGACCCGCAGCTCGCCCCCCGACTTTGAAAAGGACCGGCATGCACACCCCCACCCCGTCCCAGTTCATCACCGCCCTGTGCCTGGCGTGGCCCGCCTGGGCGCACGCCAACGACGCGCTGATCTGCCAGGACGCCTCGACGCCGGAGGGCGCCACGCAGGTGGGCGCGCTGCAACCGCTGTTCCGCGATTGCCCCCGGGTCGACGACGTGGACTTCACGGGCCGGGCCGACGGGCGCAAGTACTACAACGGCCTGTACTTCACGCCGCCGAAAGACCGCAGCCTCTACGAGCAGGCCGACGATGGCGTGGTGCTGCAGCGCGGCGGCGTGATGGCCACCGCGAAGATGAGCTCGCACCCCGGCCAGTTCCCCCTGCTGCGCGGCGACCGGCCGTTCTACATCGAGGCGCAGGTCGCGATCTCGTCCAACCACCGTGACAACTTCCCGGCCATCTGGCTGATGCCGATCGAGCACAACCTGCGCATGGAGGACGTGTACGAAGGCGATCCGAAAAGTTTCGAGCGCTGGTTCGAGCTGGACATCGACGAAGGCGGCTTCGGACCCGGCGGCCACCACACCGCGATTTCCTGGACCGGCATCTACCCCAACTACAAGAAGATCCAGAACCCCAACCCGACGTCGAAGGAACCGCTGGACCGCACCCAGCCCAACGTCTTCGGCGTCTCCTATTCCCCCGACACCCTCACCGTGCGCTGGTGGCTCAACGGCCGGCAGGTGCTGGAAGCGGGCCCACCCTACGTGCCCGAGATCGCCCGGCGGCAGAACTTCTACCTGATCGTCTCCGCGCAAAGCCACAAGAACGTCAGCCACTACCAGATGAAGTTCATGGGCGTGCGCGCCTTCGTGGGCGGCGCGGTGGCATCGAAAGCGAAAGGCCGGCCGTGAAGCTGCTCATCTACGGCATCAACTTCGCGCCCGAACTCACCGGCATCGGCAAGTACACCGGCGAGATGGCGCAGTGGCTGGCCGCCGCGGGGCACGAGGTGCGTGTGATCACCGCGCCGCCCTACTACCCGGCCTGGAAGGTGGGCGAGGGCCACAGCGCCCGGCGCTACCGCACCGAGTCCTGGCAGGGTGTTCGGGTGATGCGCGCGCCGCTGTGGGTGCCGCACCAGCCCGGCGGCCTCAAGCGCCTGCTGCACCTGGGCAGCTTCGCCCTGAGCAGCCTGCCGGTGCTGTGCGCGCAGTGGCGCTGGAAACCCGACGTGGTGTGGGTGGTGGAGCCGCCCCTGATGTGCGCACCCGCGGCGGTGGCCTTCGCGTCCCTGCGCGGCGCCAGCAGCTGGCTGCACATCCAGGACTACGAGGTGGACGCCGCGTTCGACCTGGGTCTGATCCAGGGCCCCACGCTGCGCCGCTGGGTCGAGCGCGCCGAGCGCTGGCTGATGCGCCGCTTCGACCGCGTCTCCACCATCTCGGGCCGCATGGTGGACCGGGCGCGGCGCAAGGGCGTGGCGGCCGAGCGGGTGCTGCACTTCCCGAACTGGGTCGACATCAGCGGCATCACGCCACTGGCCGCGCCCAGCGCCTACCGCGCCGAGCTGGGCCTGGCGCCCGACGCCGTGGTGGCCCTCTACTCCGGCAACATGGGCAACAAGCAAGGCCTGGAGACCCTGGCCGAGGTGGCCCGCCTGCTGCAGGACGAGCCGCGCATCCAGCTGGTGCTGGGGGGCAACGGCTCCGGCCGGGCCGACCTGCAGGCGCGCTGCGCGGGCCTGCCCAACGTGCGCTTCCTGGACCTGCAACCGCTGGACCGCCTGAACGACTGGCTGGGCCTGGCCGACGTGCACCTGCTGCCCCAGCGCGCCGATGCCGCGGACCTGGTGATGCCGTCCAAGCTCACCGGCATGCTGGCCAGCGGCCGCGCCGTGCTCGCCACCGCGTTGCCCGGCACCGAGCTGTGCCGGGTGGTGGTGCAGGACGCCGCCTGCGGCCTCGTGGTGCCGCCCGAGAACCCGGCCGCCCTGGCCGACGCGCTGCGCGCACTCGCGGCCGACCCGGTGCGCCGCGCCGAATGGGGCGCCAACGGCCGCCGCTACGCGGAGGCCGAGTTGAGCCAGGACGTGGTCCTGCGCCGCTTCGAAACGCAATTGCTGGC
The DNA here is from genome assembly GCF_058787875.1 of Hydrogenophaga sp. FW305-3-2-15-A-LB1. NCBI lineage: Bacteria > Pseudomonadati > Pseudomonadota > Betaproteobacteria > Burkholderiales > Comamonadaceae > Hydrogenophaga > Hydrogenophaga sp. FW305-3-2-15-A-LB1. The sequence continues at coordinate 11,984 of NZ_JBYTAE010000063.1, forward strand.
CTTGGGCCAGAAAGGGGAAACGCTATGCGCCACCAGCTCTTCATGACCCTCCGGCCCTGGGTGTTCTGGGCCACCGGGATGCTGATCCTGGCCGCGGCCGGGCCGCTGCAGGCCCAGACCCAGACGCCCGTGGCGGCGGACGCCGCGAAGGCGCAGGCCGTGCCGGCCAGCGCGCCGCTGGACCCCAACGGGGCCACCCTCGGGCCCACGCCCTCACCCGCCGAGGGCGTGGACGCGAACTACCGCATCTCGCCCAACGACCTGATGGCCTTCGACGTGTTCGGCGTGCCCGACATGAAGCGCGATGTGCGCGTGAACGCCTCGGGCGAGGTTTCGCTGCCGCTCATTGGCCAGGTGCCGGTGGCCGGGCTCACGGCGCAGGCCGCGGAGCGGCTGATCGCCCAGCGCTACCAGGAGAAGTACCTGCAGGACCCGCAGGTCTCGCTCTTCATCAAGGAGTTCACCACGCAGCGCGTCGCCATCGAAGGCGCGGTGATCCGGCCGGGCATCTACCCGGTGACGGGCCAGCTCACCTTGCTGCGCGCCCTGGCCTTGTCGGGCGGCTTCGCGCCCTACGCCGACATCAACCAGATCGTCGTCTACCGCCACGGCAGCAGCGGCGCGCGCGAACAGTTCACCTACGACCTCGACAAGGTGCGCGCGGGCCAGGAGAAGGACCCGAACATCCGCTCGGACGACGTGATCGTGGTCCAGCGCAACGCCCGGCGCACCGCGCTGAGGGATTCGCTCTTCAGCGACATCCTGAGCACGCTCAACCCTTTCAAGTGACGGGAGATCCGCCATGGCCACCGACCAACACCCCCTGCCCTTCGTGCCCGACCCGAGGGACGCGCTGGGCCCGCACCGCGAGGCCGCGCCGTCCGAGCGGGCGCGCTCCCGCGGCGAAGCCATCGCGCTGACCGAGGACCGCATCGACCTGCGGACCCTCTACCGCGCGCTGGTGCGGCGCAAAGGGACCATCCTGGGCATCGCCGTCCTGGGCACCCTGGCCGCCGGCGTGTACACGCTGAGCCTCACGCCGCAGTACGAGAGCTCGGCCATGCTGCAGATCGACCGCGCGGCGCAGAAGGTGGTGGGCTTCAACACCGAGGTCGAGGTGGAGGAGGGCCCGCTGTCCGATCAGCTGCAGTTGCGCACCCAGGTGGAGCTGCTCAAGAGCCGCAGCCTGGCCGAGCGCGTGATCGATGAAATGGGCCTGCACAAGCCGGGCGCCATGAGTTCACCGCCCTCACCGGACGTCGCCGAAGCCGCCGGGGTGGTGAGCGGCACCGGGCTGCTGGACCAGGCCGCGGCCCTGGCCCGCCAAGCGTGGAGCCAGCTGCACGCGCTGATCGCACCGGTGCCGTCCAGCCCCGAGTCGTTCAGCCGGGCGGGCACGTTGGCGCAGTTCCAGCAGGCGGTCACCGTGGAGCCGGTGCGCAACTCGCGCCTGGTGCAGGTCAGCGTGCGCAACGCCGACCCGGATCTGGCCGCCGCCATCGCCAACACCATGGCCAAAGCCTTCATCGCCATGCACATCGAGCGCCGGCTGGACTCGTCGATCTACGCGCGCCAGTTCCTGGAGGAGCAGATCCGCCAGAGCAAGGCCAAGCTGGAAGCAAGCGAGCGCGTCATCAACGAGTACGCCAAGAAGAACCAGATCCTGAACCTGGGCGACAAGGGCAGCGCCACCACCCAGACCTTCGTGGACTTCTCCACCGCGCTGACCCAGGCGCAGCAGGAGCGCATCAAGGCCGAGACGCTGTACAACCAGGTCCGGCTCAACCCCGAGAGCGCGCCCCAGGCGGTGGTCAACGAGGCCATCCGCGCCTACAAGGAGCAGCGCGCCCGGCTCGAGGCCGACTACGCCAAGAACCGCAGCGTGTTCAAGCCGGACTACCCCGCCATGGTGCAGGCGCGCGCCCAGATCGCCGAGCTCGATGGCCGCATCAAGACCGAGGTGAACAACATCCTCTCCAGCATCCAGGGCCAGTACATGGCCGCCGTGAAGGCCGAAGAGCAGCTCAAGAACAAGGTGGCCGCCAGCCGCAGCGAGGTGCTCACCGTGCAGGACCGCAGCGTGGACATGAACCTGCTCAGCCGCGAGCTGGACACCAACCGGCAGGTGTACGACAGCCTGCTGCAGCGCCTGCGCGAGGTCAGCGTGACCGCGGGCATCACCACCAACAACGTGAGCATCGTCGATCAGGCGGCGGTGCCGCGCTTCCCGGCCTCGCCCAACCTGAAGATCAACATCGGGCTGGGCCTGGTGCTGGGCCTGTTCCTGGGCATGCTGGCCGCCCTGCTGCGCGAGCAGATGGACGACTCGGTCAAGAGCGCCAACGACATCGAGGGCTCTTACCAGCTGCCCCTGCTGGGCCTGATCCCGTTCACCCGGGGCCCCCGGGTGCGCCGCGAACCGGTGGCCCTGCTGGCGCACCGCGAGCCGCGCAGCACCTTCGCCGAGTCCTACCGCTCGGTGCGCACCGTGCTGCAGTTCGGCTCGCCCGACGGCCCGCCCCAGCGCTTCATGGTGACCAGCTGTGGCAACGGCGAGGGCAAGAGCACCACCGCGCTCGCGCTGGCCATCAACTTCGCCCAACTCGGCCAGAGGGTCCTGCTGATCGATGCCGACATGCGCAAGGGCGGGCTGCACAAGATGCTCAAGCTGTCCAACGAGCGCGGCCTGTCCAGCCTGCTGGAGGCCGACCGCGCGATCCAGGGCGTGATCCAGGAGACGGCGGTGGCGAACCTGGGTGTCATCACCTCGGGCCCCACGCCGCCCGACCCGGTGGAGCTGCTGATGGGGCCCCGGCTGGGCGCCCTGCTGGAGCAGGCGCAGGCCCTGGGCTACACGCAGGTCGTGATCGACGGGCCGCCGCTGCTGGGCCTGGCGGACGCGATCGTGCTGGGCAACCAGATCCCCAACATCGTGCTGGCGGTGAAGGCCGGCGGCACGCGCAAGGACAGCATGAAGGACGCGCTGCGCCGCCTGCGCACCGCCGGCCTCGCCCCCATGGGCGTGGTGCTCACGCACGCCCGCAACGAGCACAGCAACGACCACGCCTACGCGGCCTACTACGGCCACGGCGCCCCGCCCGCGCCCAAGCCGGCACCGGTGCGCAGCCCGGCCCCCGTCGCGTTGCCGCCGGGCACCCGCATCGAGCCCACGCTGGACCCATCCGCCGCCTGACATGACCCCGCCCGACGGGAGACGCCTGCTGCCGGCCCTGCTGGCCTTCGAGCGCGCGCCCGGCCGCTACCCCGTGGCGCTGCGCGAACCGCGCCCGCTGTTCGCGCACATCGACAGCGTGATGCGCCTGGCCGCCGGGCGCCCGGTGGAGGGCCTGCCGGCGGCCGCCGCCCACAACCCCGAGCTGCGCCGCGCGGCGCGCTTCTTCGTGCGCACGGTGATGCTGCGCCCGGGCTCGGACCCCTACACCCTGCTGGGCCTGACGCCGGACTTCGAGCCGGCGCAACTGCGCGAGCACTACCGGCTGATGATCCGCCTGACGCACCCGGACTTCGAAGCCGCGGGCGAACGCTGGCCCGCCGGCGCGGCCACGCGGATCAACCTGGCCAACGACCTGCTGTCACTGCGTCAGCGCGGCCACAAGGCCCACAGCTGCAGCGGCTGCTTGAGCGCGGCGGCCGTGAGATAGGCCTCGTCGCTCCAGCCGCCCCAGCCCGTGAACAGGTCGGCGCGCACCGCGCCCACGATGGCGCCGCCCGTGTCCTGCGCCATCACCAGGCGCTGCGCGTTCATCGTCGGGCCCTGGGTGGCCAGCCACACCGGCGTGCCATAGGGAATGCTCTGCGGATCGACCGCGATCGAGCGCCCGGGCGTGAGCGGCACGTTCTGCGCACCGCGCGGGCCGAAGCGCGCGTCCAGCTCCGACAGCGCCTCTTCGCGGAAGAACACGGTGCGCGGGTTGCTCCACAGCATCTCGTTGAGGCGCTGCGGGTTCTGCAGGGCCCAGGCCTTGATGGCCGACCACGAGGCCTCGTTGATGGCGCGCTGGTCGAGCAGCCAGCGGCCCACGCTCTGGTACGGATGGCCGTTGTGCGCCGCGAAGGCCACCCGCACCTGGCGCGTGCGCCCGTCGGCCTCGGCGATGTTCAGGCGGCCAGAGCCCTGGATCTGCAGGATCAGCGCGTCGATGGGGTCGGCCAGCCAGGCCACGGCGCGCCCCTGCAGCGCGGCCTGCGCGGCGGGCAGCGTGTCGATCTCCTGGCGGCTGTGCCAGGGCTGGCCGGGCCGCAGCCCCGGCGGCGGGCCATAGAGCGGCACGCGGTAGGTGGCGGTGGGCACGCGGCTGGCGGCCATGATGGGCTCGTAGTAACCGGTGAGCAGGCCGGCCGGCAGGCTGCCATCGACCTCGGTGACGCGGTAGGGCAGGAAGCGGCGCATCACCCAGGCCTGCTGCTCGGCGGCGGTGGCGATGGAGAGCTGGCGCACTTCGGCGCACAGGCCCGCATGGCCCGCCACCGGCCGCTCGCAACCGCGCACCCAGGCGTTCCACACCTCGTGCAGGCTGTCCTGCCCCCAGCCGGGCAGTTCGCTCCAGCGCACCGGCACCCAGCGGCTCTTGCCGCGCTGCATCGGGGCGGGCAGCACCGTGTCGTCGGGCGCCGCCACCACCGGGGGCACCCCGGTGACCGGAGGCGGCATGGGGGGATAGGTGCGGGGGTCGATCGCGCAGGACGCCAGGCTTCCTACAATCAGGGCGCTCCCGATCCAGCGCAGCGCCCTCTGGCCGCTGCCGTTCTTTCCACCCCTCGCAGAAACGCCATTCCTTCCCATGACCCTGTTGTTGCTTGAAGCGCTTGGCGCGCTGGTGTTGCTGGTGTTCATCGTGTGGTGGACCATGTTTTCGGGTCGCAAGAAAGGCGAGTTGCCCGAGGAAGCGGCGCCACGCGAGAAGGTCGAAGCCCCGCCATCCCGGCGCGACTGAGGCGAACGCCGCCGCTCACGGCGGGCGCAGCACGTTGGCCAGTTCGACCGCGGACTTCACGCCCATCTTGTCGAACACGCGCGAGCGGTGCACCTCCACCGTGCGCACGCTGATGTTGAGCTGGTCGGCCACCAGCTTGTTGGGCAGGCCGGCGATCACCAGGTCCATCACGTCGCGCTCGCGATCGGTCAGGCTGTCCAGGCGCTGCTGCAGCTCGCGCTGGATGCGCTGCTGGGCCAGCACCTGCGCCGAGCGGTCCAGCGCCTGCTCGACGCGGTCGACCAGCGCGTTGTCCGAAAACGGTTTCTCGCAGAAGTCGAAAGCGCCGCGCTTGACGGCGTCGACCGCGGTGGGCACGTCGGCGTGGCCCGAGAGAAAGATCACCGGCACCGCGGCCTTCCAGGGCAGCTGCTGCATGCGCTCGAACAGCGTGAGCCCGCTCATGCCCGGCATGCGCACGTCGAGCACCACGCAGCACGGCGCCTCGGGCGCCTGGGTCCACACGGCGGCCTCGGCCTGGAAGGCCTCGGCATGGTCGTAGCCTTCGCTGAGCAGGCGGCGCGTGCGCAGCAGCCAGGCCAGCGCCTGGCGCACCTCGGCGTCGTCGTCGACGAGGTAGATCTTCGCGTCGGGATGCTGCGTCATGCGCCCGATGATAGAGGAGCGACCTGCACCGGCGCCGCGGGCAGGGTGAAGCGGAACACGGTGCCGCGCGGCTCGTTGGGCTCGTGGGTGAGCGCGCCGCCGTGCTGCTCGATCACGGTGCGGCACAGGCTCAGCCCCAGGCCCATGCCTTCGGCGCGGGTGGTGAAGAAGGGCGTGAACAGCTTGGCCTGCACCTCCTCGCTCAGCCCCAGGCCATGGTCGGTGACGGAGAAGGCGACCCAGGTCTTCTGCGGCAGGCCGCCCGGCGCGAGGCCCGAATGCAGGCGCGCCTGCCCCACCTCCAGGCGCAGCACGCGCAGGCTCATGCGCGAGGACGGATCGGTCAGCGGCATGGCCTGCATGCCGTTGCGCGCGAGGTTGAGCAGCACCTGTTCGACCATGGTGCGGTCGCACAGCACCGAGGGGCACTCGGGCGCGACCTGGATCTGCAGGCGGATGCCCTGCTTCTTGGCCTGCAGGCTCAGCAGCGGCAGGATGGCGTCGATCAGGCTCTTGGGCGTGACCGCCTCGCGCACCTGTTGGCGCCGCCGCACGAAGTCGGCCACGCTCTTGATGACACGCGCCGCGCGCTCGGCCTGCTCGCCGATGCGCCGCACGGCCTGCATCAGGTCGGCCTGCACCGGGTCGGCCACCGCCGCGCCCGAGCCCTCGGGCTGCTCCAGCAGGTTGAGCGTGCCGCTGGCGTAGCTCGAGATCGCGGCCAGCGGCTGGTTGAGCTCATGGCTCAGCAGCGAGGCCATCTCGCCCATGGTGGCCAGGCGCGCGGTGGCCTGCAGGCGCTCCTGCGAGGCGCGGTTGAGGTCTTCCACGCGGCGCTGCTCGGTCAGGTCCAGGATGGCGCTCATGAAACCCGTCTGCTTGCCCTGCGCATCGATCAGCGGCGCCTCGATGATGAGCACCGGGAAGCGCGTGCCGTCGGGCCGCTGGAACACCGACTCGTAGCCCTCGCGCGGCAGCACCTGCCCGGCCAGCCGCACCATCTGGCGCTGCTGGTACTCGTCCACCAGCTCGGGTGGCCACCAGGGCGCCGGCAGGCCGGTGCCCACGAGCTGTTCGGCCGTGAGGCCCACCATGTCGCAGAAGGCCGGGTTCACGTAGGTGATGCGGCCCTGCATGTCGCGCGCGCGCAGGCCGGTCACCAGCGAGTCTTCCATCGCCTTGCGGAACGCCAGGGATTTGGCGACCTCCATCTCGGCGCGCTGGCGGCGGCGGATGTCGCGCCCGAGCAGGAACAGCACCGACAGCAACGCCAGCGAGAGCGCGCTGACCATGGCGGTGAGCACATTGGGGAACAGGCCGCGCAACAGGCGCGGGCTCTGCAACTGCAGGATCAGCGTGTGGCCCGGCAGGTCGAGCACCTGGCGCGCGGTGAGGGTGCGGCGCGTGCCGGTGACGATGCTGTGCAGGGCCAGGCGCGTGCCGTCGGCCTCGTTGAAGGCCAGCCCCCGGCCGCGCAGCAGGTCGCGGTTGGTCAGCTCCGAGAGCAGGCCGGGCAGCGAATAGGTGGCCACCAGGAACCCATTGGGCAGGCCGGCGCGCGCCACCGGCAGGCACATCTCGATCAGTTCCAGGCCCTTGCCGTGGCGCAGCGGCCAGAAGTAGCTGCTCGAGTAGGCCGGCCCGGACAGGCGCCGCGCGTGGTCGCAGGCCAGGCGCACTTCGGGCAGGGCCTGGTCGCGGTCCAGGTAACCGAACAGCTCGGGGATGAAGGGCGTGTCGCGCGCGGCGGTCACCTGTTGCGCGTTGTCGCGCCATTCGAGCCGAACGATTTCCCGGTGCTGCGCCATCAGCTCGGCCGCCGGGAAGGCCCAGGAATCGGCCGTGGGCGCCACGCTGTGCAGCGACTGCAGGGTCTGCACGTTGCGCACCAGGCTGCTGCGGATGTCGCTCACGAGCGAGGCCGCGTCCTGCTCCAGCGCGGTCTGGTCGCGCGACTCTTCGTACTCCGCGGCCAGGAAGATCAGCACCCCCAGCAGCGTCACCACCAGCAGCAGCAGCGCCGCCCACAGGCGCCAGCGGAGCGAGCGAAGGCTTTCGCGCCACGCGCGGATGAAGTGCGGGCGCTCCATGGTCGACAGGGTCAGAGGCGGCGGTGCTGCAGCGAAGGCAGTTGTTCGCGCACGCTGCGCAGGCGCTCGATGTCCAGGTCGGCCAGCACCACGCCGGGGCCTTCGGCCTGCAGCGCCATCACCTCGCCCCAGGGGTCGATCACCATGCTGTGGCCCCAGGTGCGGCGGCCGTTCTCGTGCACGCCGCCCTGGGCGCTGGCGATCACGAAGGCCTGGTTCTCGATCGCGCGGGCGCGCAGCAGCACCTCCCAGTGCGAGCGGCCGGTGGTGTAGGTGAAGGCCGCCGGCACGAGCAGGATGTCGGCGGCGAGCATGCGGTAGAGCTCGCCAAAGCGCAGGTCGTAGCAGACGCTCTGGCCCACGCGCCAGTCCTGGCCTGCGTGGTCGCGGCACTCGAACACGGTGGGCGTGTCGCCCGCGACCAGCACCGTGGCCTCGTCGTAGTGCTCGGTGCCGTTGTCGTAGCGGAACAGGTGGATCTTGTCGTAGCGGCTGGTGCTCTCGCCGCGCGGGTCGTAGACCACCGAGGCGTTGGCCGCGTGGCTGGGGTCGTCGGTGGCCATGGGCAACGTGCCGCCGACGATCCACATCTTGAGGTCGCGCGCGGCGTCGGAGAGGAAGTCCTGCACCTTGCCCAGGCCGGGCGTTTCGGCCAGCACCAGCTTGTCCTCGTCCCTGGCGCCCATGAAGCAGAAGTACTCGGGCAGCACCGCGAGCTCGGCCCCACCCGCGGCGGCCTGGCGCAGCAGGCGCAGGGCTTCGCTGAGGTTGACGTCCAGGCTGATGCCCGAAACCATCTGGATGGCGGCGACTTTCATGCGGTGTCCTTTCGGTGAAGCCTGACAGCTTACTGCAGCACGGGCGTGGGGTCGCGCGGTGCCGCGGCGGCCGGTGAAGCCCGCTCGACCTTGTCCACCTGCGGGTCGGCCCAGCTGCCGGTGATGCGGAACTCCTGCGTCGTCGCCGACTGCAGCGGCTGACGCAGCAGGAATTGCGCCAGGAAGGTGCCCAGGCCGATGGCCGGGTTGATGGCGGTGGCGATCAGCGAGGCGGTGCCGGCGTTGATCTCGGGCACCACCACCACCTTGAGGTCCTGCTGCTCGCGCGCGATGTCGGCGCTGCCTTCCATCAGCACGGCCGCGTTCACGCCCTTCATCTGCAGGTTGTTGGTGTGCAGCACGCCCCGCTCCAGGCGCGCGTCGCCGCGCACGAAGTCGAAGGCGAAGCCTTCGGAGAACACATCTCGGAAGTCGAGCACCAGGCGGCGCGGCAGGGCCTGCAGGCTGAGCACGCCCAGCAGGCGCCCGGCGCCGGGGTCGACCTTGAGGAACTGGCCGCGCTCGATGTCGGCGTGGATCTGGCCCGACAGGCTGGGGTAGTCGATCGCCAGCGGCGAGCCGATCCAGCCGATGTTGCCCTCGAGCCGCCCCTTGCCGCCGCGCACCAGGCCCTCGCGGCCGAAGCGGGTGAGCAGCTGGCCCGAGTCGTCGATGTCGAGCCGGAAATTGAGCGCGGTGCGGCGCTGGCCGGCCGCACCGGCCCCGGCGGCGACCCAGTTGCCGGTGGCGCTCAGGCGCGCCTCGGGCGAAGCGACGCGCAGCCGGGTCAGGCGCCATTCGCTGCCGCGCAGCGGCCCGCCGCGGTTGATGGCCTCGACCTCCACGCGCCCCAGGTTGCGGCCGGCGATGGTGAGCTCGTCCACCGCGATGTCCAGCGAGGGCACGCTGGTGGTGGGCTGCTCCAGCAGCTGTTCGACCTCGGTCGCCGCCGAGGGCTCCAGCTGCAGGCGCTTGAGGCGCGCGTACACATTGCCCGCCGTGCCCGGGCCCGACTGGCGCACCGACACGTAGCCGTTGAGCTCGTTGGCGTCGATGTTGGCCTGCCACTGCGCACCTTCGCGCGAGCCCCCCAGCACCACGCGGTGGAATTGGCGCCCGCGCACCGTGAGGCGGTCGGCGCGCACCGCCAGCGTGGTGGGCAGGTAGGCCAGGCTGGCGTTCTGGTCGCTGACCGGGCCCACGCGCGGGAGCACCGTGGCACCGGCCGTGGCCGCCGTGCGCACGTCCACCCCCGTGGTGGTGTTGAACGCGCGCTCCCAGGCATCGGTGTCGAGCTGCGCGAGCTGCACATGGGCGACCACGCCCTCGAGCGGCAGGGACGCGGCGGTGTTGTCGCCCTCCACGCCGACCGAGATGGCGCCGCGCAGCACCCGCGGCTCGCCGCTGCCGAGTTCGCGCTCGTACTGCAGCGAGGCCACCGGCGCCAGCGAGGAGCCGAGCTGAATCGCCAGCCGGTCGGTGCGCGCGCTCTCACCCGCCACGTTGAGCACGTGGTTTTCGTAGCGCAGCGGCAGGCTGGCCTCGGCCGCCTTGTTCAAGGGCGCCGGCAGGTTCAGCGCCAGGCCCTGCAGGTTGCTCGTCACCTGCAGCTCGGGCACGCCCGCGCGAAAGCCGAGCTGGGCCGTGTAGGCCGTGCTGCCGCTGGCGTGCTGGAACAGGCGCGAGACAAAACCCAGTCCGGCCTCGCGCAGGCCGTCGGCGCTGGCCAGGCCCTGGCCCCGGAACTGCACCTGGGCCGCGCCCTTGGCATCGACCTGCATGCCGCCCTCGAAGCGCAGGTCGCCGCCGTACACCCGGGCCTGGGCCGCCTTGACCGAGAAACCGGTTTCGCTGAAGGCCAGGTTGCCGCTGGCGCGCCCGAGCAGGGGCGCATCGGGACTGATCTGCAGGTCGTTGCCGTCGAGCTTGACGGTGCCGCTGACCTTGGTGGAGTGGGGGTCGGCCAGCGGCAGCTGGAGCGCGAACCCCACTTGCGCTGCCCCGGCGCCGGTGCGGGCCCGCGCCAGCGCCTGGCCCGTCATGGCGTTGAGCGGCGAACCCTGCACGAAGCCCAGTGCCTCGTTCGCCGGCCCCTGGGCCTGGGCGTTCACTTGCAACACACCGTCGTGGCCCAGGTGCTCGATGCCCACCTGTCCCTTGCTCAGGCGCACGCCGGGCGCGTTCGCCACGCCGCCTTCGAGCGCGCTGAGCTTGAGCGAGGCGCGATCGAGCAGCAGCTCGCCCGAGACACCGCGCAGCGCGGGCCAGGCCGCCTCGCCCGCTTTCTGCAGGTAGGCCGGGATGTAGTCGAAGTCCACGTTGCGCAGCGGCGCGCTGATGCGGAACTCGCCGCGCTCGCCGGGTTTCTCGAAGGGCACGTGATCGACCAGCCCCTGCACGCGGAACTCGACCCGGTTCGAGCTGCCGCCGCGCACCGCCTCGCGCACGTAGTGGCGCGCATCGGCATTCACGGTGAGCGGCAGGTAGCGGTGCACGCGCGTGGCGTCGGCGCGGGTGAGCGTGGCGCTGAGGTCGAGCACGCCCGGAAAACGCGAGGCGGTCGAGCCGGCGGGGACCTCGCTGGTCTGCCAGCGCACCTGGGCCGTGCCCTCGGCATCGGCGTTGCTCAGGCGCACGTTGTCGAGCTGGGCTTCGATGCGCTCGCCCTGCACGCGCCAGGAAAAATCGGCCTCCAGCTGATCGACCGGCACGCTGGGGTCTTCGAACACATCGGGCAGTTCCACGGTGCCGTCCGCCACGCTGATGTGCGCCCGGCCGCCCGCCTGGTTGAGGTCGAAGTCCACCGTGGCGCCCGAGATGCCGGGGCGACCGGGCAGCGGGAAACGCCCCGAGATGGACATGCGGCCGCTGGGTTCGCCCGCGACCGACAGGCCGCTGACCCGCCCCTTGGCCTGGTAGCTCGCCAGGTCCCAGCCCGACGGCGGCGCCGCGCCGGCCGCGCGCTGCCAGCGGGCCGAAAAGCCGTCCACCCGGCCCATCGGCCGCAGCTGCTCCAGCCGCTGGTGCGCTTCGGCCGGCAGGGGCAGGCGGCTGGCGAGGGCCGCGAGCGCGCCCAGCTCCAGCCGCTCGGCGTTGAGCTCGGTGCTCGCGCCCTGCTGCCCGGCCAGGGCGGCCGTGTGCTGCAGGCGCAGCCGGCCGCTGGGCCACTCCACGCCCTCGCGGGTGCGGAAACGCAGGTCGTCGGTGGCCACATTGAAGCCCGCTTCGGACCACTGCGCGGCCAGCCGGCCCTGCAGTTCGTCGATCGCCAGGGCCGGCAGCTCGGGGCCGAGCTGGGCTTCCACGTCGCGCAACGCCAAATCGGTCGTAGCGCCCGCCACGGCCCCGTTGACCACGTCGGCCCAGGCGCGCAGCGCGCCTTGCCCGGCGCGCACGTCAACGCCCCAGGTCGACAGGTCCGCGTAGGCCCGCAGGCGCGCCACGTCCACATGGCTGAAGTCCGCGTACAGCTCGCCGCCCCAGTTGTGCCAGATCGATTGACCGGGCGCGCGGCCACCGAGCTCGATCAGGGGCTCGCGCAGGCGCCCCCGCACGCTCAGGCCCTCACCCCATTCGGCCGGCGGCGTGGCGTCGAGCCGGAACTGGTGCGTGCGGGCTGTGTTGCGCACCACGAAGCTCAAGGCCCCCAGGGCCAGCGGGGGTTGGGCGCGCAGCTCGTCCGTCCAGCGCACGGTGCCGTTCTGGATGACGAACTCGCGCAGGGAGAAGAACCAGTCGGCGGCGCGGCCGTCCTGCTGGCCCGGGCCCGCGATGTCGAGCCCGGCCACCTCGATGCGGCCCTGCGCGGTGCGCCGCACGTCCAGCACCGGCTGGTCGATCACGACCTGTTCGAAGTTGCCGTGCCAGAGGGAGCGCACCGACACCGCGGTGCGCACCAGCGGCAGGTGCAGGGCGACGCGGCCATGGGGATCGAACAGCTGCACGTCGCGCAGCTCGAAAGACGGCATGAAGGCGGGCAGGAAACCCAGGCCGCTGGTGGTGTTGTCGGCCCGGATCTCGCCCACCTTCACCGGAGCACCCACCGTGCTGCTGGCCCATCGTTCCAGCTCAGGGCGCCATTCGCCGATTCGGGGCACAATCCACCAATTCAGCGCTGCCCAGGTCAGCACGAAGAGGCCCCAGGCCAGGAACACGAGCCACAAGCAAAGCCGGGCCACCACCGAAAGTGTCTTGAGGGTTCGCGTGGCAGGGGCGATGGGAGCCGGGCTTTGATTCATGTCCACCGCAAATTATGACGGCCAGCCATTTCACAGGTTCCACAGCGGAAGCGCCCGTTTTGTCATCAAATGTGAACCCCTGTCCGCCGCTCTCGGCCCAAGACCGCCAGGCCGAGCACTCGCGCTTCGTGCAGCGGGTGCGCCGCCGCTACGCCACTGAACTGCCCTGCCTTCCCCCGGGAGAACCCGTGCTCGCCAGCATGCGGGCCTGCCTGGGCGTGCTGCGCGAGCGCGGCCTGCCGGTGCCCGCCGCCCTGCGCGTGCTGCGCCAGCTGGTGCTGGAGCGCCTGGTGGTGCTCGACTGCGAGCAGGGCGCGCCGCTGGCCGTGGTCACGCGCGCCGTCACCGAACTGGCCGAACTCGCGCTCGACGAAGCCTGCACCCTGGCCTGTGCCGATCTGGACGAGCTGCACGGCGCGCCGCAGTTCACCACGCCCAAGGGCGAGCTGCAGCGCGCGCAGCTGTGGGTGATCGGCATGGGCAAGCTGGGCGCGCGCGAGCTCAATGTGTCGAGCGACATCGACCTGATCTACGTCTACGACCAGGACGGTGAGACCGCCGGCAACGCCCAGGGCCGCCAGCGCATCAGCAACCACGAGTACTTCGGCAAGGCCGTCAAGCACATCTACAACACCGTGGGCGAGACCACCGAACACGGCAACGTGTTCCGCGTCGACCTGGCCCTGCGGCCCAACGGCAACTCCGGGCCCAGCGCGGTCTCGCTCGGGGCGCTCGAAGAGTATTTCCTGGTGCAGGGCCGCGAGTGGGAACGTTTCGCCTGGCTCAAGAGCCGCGTGATCGCCCCCACCGCCTGCGTGCAGGACCGCAGCGCCAGCGCGCTGCGCGGCACCGTGTTGCCCTTCGTGTTCCGCCGCTACCTCGACTACGGCGTGTTCGATGCCTTGCGCACGCTGCACCGGCAGATCCGCGACCACGCGTCCAAACGCGCCGCCGGCAACCCGGGGCGATCGAACGACGTGAAGCTCTCGCGCGGCGGCATCCGCGAGATCGAGTTCACCGTGCAGCTGCTGCAGGTGGTGCGCGGCGGCCAGTTCCCCGAGCTGCGCACGCGGCCCACGCTGGATGCGCTGCAGCGCCTGTGCAAGGCCGGCCTGATGCCGCCGGCCACGGCCACCGCGCTGGCGCAGGCCTACGAATTCCTGCGCCGGGTCGAGCACCGCATCCAGTACCTGGACGACCAGCAGACCCACGTGATGCCCACGCGCGACGACGACCTGGCCTGGCTCGCGGCCACGCTCGGTTACCCCGACGTGTGCGCCTTCCTGCACGCGCTGGACGCGCACCGCGAGCTGGTGGCCCAGGAGTTCGACACCCTGCTCGGCGGCCCCACCAACGGTGGCTGCAACGGCAAGGGCTGCGGCAGCAAGAAGAACGGCGCCAACGGCCGCAGCGCGGTCGACGACCTGCAAAGCGTGCTGGAGCAACTGCCCCCGGCCTTCGCGGCCCGCGTGGGCCAATGGCTCGAACACCCACGCGTGCTCGCGCTGCGCGAGGACACCCGCGCGCGCCTGGTGCGGCTGGTGCAGCGCACCGGGGCCTGGATCGACGAAGGCCGCGTGAGCGAAGAGGCCGCGCTGCGCATGGCCGACTGGATCGAGCCGCTGCTGCGCCGCGAAAGTTACCTCGCCCTGCTGCAGGAACGGCCCTCGGTGCACGAGCGCCTGCTGCGCCTGCTCGGCGCGGCCAAGTGGCCCGCGCGTTACCTGATCAAGCACCCCGGCGTGATCGACGAACTCGCCAGCCAGCAGCTGCTGACCGACCGCTTCGATGCCGCGCAGTTCGAGGACGAGCTGGAGGCGCGGCGCACCGCGCTGCGCTCCACCGGCGAGGACGATGAAGAAGCCCTGCTCAACCTGCTGCGCCGCGCGCACCACGCCGAGGTGTTCCGCACCCTGGCGCGCGACGTGGAGAAGGTGCTCACCGTCGAACAGGTGGCCGACGACCTCTCCGCCCTGGCCGACTCGGTGCTGCGCACCACCGCGCGCTGGTGCTGGGCCCGCCTCAAGAGCCGCCACCGCGACGAGCCCAGCTTCGCCATCATTGGCTACGGCAAGCTCGGCGGCAAGGAACTCGGCTACGGCAGCGACCTGGACATCGTCTTCGTCTACGAGGACGAACACGAAAACGCCTCGGAGATCTACGCCGCCTTCGTGCGCAAGATGATCAACTGGCTCACGGTGAAGACCGGCGAGGGCGACCTGTTCGAGATCGACACCGCGCTGCGGCCCAACGGCAACTCGGGCCTGCTGGTCACCAGCTTCACGGCGTATGCCAACTACCAGCAGCAGCGCGGCAGCAACACCGCCTGGACCTGGGAACACCAGGCCATGACGCGCGCGCGTTTTGTGCTCGGTGGTGTGGCCGAGAGCCCGCCGCCGGGCCGCCCGCCGCAGAG
Organism: Hydrogenophaga sp. FW305-3-2-15-A-LB1; assembly: GCF_058787875.1. Lineage (NCBI taxonomy): Bacteria > Pseudomonadati > Pseudomonadota > Betaproteobacteria > Burkholderiales > Comamonadaceae > Hydrogenophaga > Hydrogenophaga sp. FW305-3-2-15-A-LB1. Next base: position 27,146 of record NZ_JBYTAE010000063.1, read on the forward strand.
CGGCGGAGCGTGGGGGCTCTCCCTCGCCGGCCGCTTCGACGCGGTGCGCGAGGCGGTCATCACGGCCGAGCGCGACGCCGCCTCGCTGGCCGCCGAGATCGTCGCCATGCGCGGCAAGGTGCGCGCCGCGCACCCGGTGCGCGGCGAACGCTTCGACGTGAAACACAGCCCGGGTGGCATGGTGGACGTGGAGTTCGTGGTGCAGTACCTGGTGCTGCTGCACTCGCGCGCGCACCCCGAGCTGCGCGCCAACACCGGCAACATCAACCTGCTGCGGCGCGCCGAAAGCGCGGGCCTGCTCGAGCCCGGCATGGGCGAGGCCGCGGCCCGCGCCTACCGCGAGCTGCGCCAGATCCAGCACACCGCGCGGCTGGACGAGGCGCCCACGCAGGTCGATGCGGCGCAGGTCGAAGAAGCCGCTCGCGCGGTGCTGGCGATGTGGCAACACGTGCTGGGCCGCGTCGCGTCGACCGCTTGAACGGTCGACCCGCCGTGACACCGTGGCGCGGCAGCTGGTTGTGGCTTTGCGGCCTGCATGCGGCGCTCAGCCTGCTGGTGTGGTGGTCCCCTCCCGGCGTGGCCGACGCGCTCACCTGGCGCGCGGGCGAATGGACGGCACGGCCCTGGACGCTTTGGAGCAGCGCCTGGGTCCACCTGAACCGCCCCCATCTCGTGGGCAACGTGCTGGCCATGGGCGGCGTGGCCGCCGCGGGTTGGGTGCTGCGGCCCGGTGCGCGCTGCACGCTGGCGTGGCTGCTGGCCTGGCCACTCACGCAGGTCTCGCTGCTGCTGTGGCCGCAGGTGGGCTACGCGGTCGGCCTCTCCGGCCTGATGCATGCCGGCGTTCTGGTGCTGGCGGTGCAGGTCGCGCTGCGCCGCCTGCCCATCCGTGGCGCGCGGTTCTGGGGCGGGCTGCTGGTCGCGGTGGTGCTGACCAAGGTGCTGCTCGAACGGGGCTGGTCCCAGCCCATCGTGTGGGACGCCGACAGCCACCTGTCGGTGGTGCAGGCCGCGCACGTCACCGGCGCCTTCTGGGGCGTGGTGCTGGCACTGGCGGAACCCCTTCTGAAGCGCCCACGAAAAAGCCCGCCGTAGCGGGCTTTCAGGCACGGGGCCCGCAGGGCCTCAGGCCGCCGACGGTGCCGCGGTGACCGAGACCGCCTTGCGGAAGCGGTTGAGCTCCTGCACGGTCTTGAAGCTCTGCTCCATCAGCAGACTCATGTTGTGCAGGATGCGATCGACCACGCGCGTTTCCCACACCGCATCGAAGTTGATCTGCTTGTCCAGCCAGTGCTCCAGCCACTCGGGGTTGGGCAGGCGGCTCTGGATGGTGTCGTTGGGGAACAGGTTCTTGTTCACGTGCAGGTTGGTCGGGTGCAGCGCCTGCGCGGTGCGGCGCGCGCTGGCCATCAGCACGCCCACCTTGGCGAAGGCCGAGCGGGCCTCGTTGCCGAACTTGCCGATCGCGCGCTTCATGTAGCGCAGGTAGGCGCCGCCGTGGCGGGCCTCGTCCTGGCTGAGCGTGCTGTAGATCTGCTTGATCACGGGTTCGGTGTGCCACTCGCTGGCGCGGCGGTACCAGTGGTTCAGGCGGATCTCGCCGCAGAAGTGCAGCATCAGCGTCTCCAGCGGCGGGGCCGGATCGAACTCGAAGCGGATGTCGTGCAGCTCCTGCTCCGTGGGCACCAGCTCGGGGCGGAAGCGGCGCAGGTACTCCATCAGCACCAGCGAGTGCTTCTGCTCTTCAAAGAACCAGATCGACATGAAGGCCGAGAAATCGGAATCGTCGCGGTTGTCGCGCAGGAACATCTCGGTGGCCGGCAACGCGGCCCACTCGGTGATGGCATTCATCTTGATGGTCTGCGCCTGTTCATCGGTCAACGCGCTGGCGTCGAACTTGTCCCAGGGGATGTCCTTGTCCATGTCCCAACGCACGGATTCGAGTTGTTTGAAGAGTTCAGGATAGAGCATGGTGGTCTTTCTTAACGCGGACATTCTATGCGGCGGGCTTTCACGGCAATGACAAACCACCCCATCGTTCGGGACTTGCCCCCTCGGAAAGTTCCGATGGCACCGGTTTGAATCCACCCAGCCGCCACCTGCGTAGTGGAGATCAGACGCGCTTGAGTTTGCGACAGGCCCATGTTGGAATGAATTTTTTTGACCCCCTGGAGTTGCCGCATGAAGAACCTTGAATTCCTGGGCCTGGCCCTGGCCCTGTCCGTCGCGCTGGTATTCGCCACGGTGCCGCCCGCCGCGGCCCAGACCATGCCCGCGCCCACGAGCGCCAGCTGCCCCGCGCTGCTGCAGCACCGCTTCGACCGCCTGCAGGACGAAAAGCCCCAGTCGCTGTGCCAATACAGCGGCAAGGTGGTGCTGGTGGTGAACACCGCGAGCTTCTGCGGTTTCACCAAGCAATACGAAGGCCTGGAGGCGCTCTACGCGCGCTACCAGTCCCAGGGTCTGGTGGTGCTGGGCTTCCCGGCCAACGACTTCGGCAGCCAGGAGCCGGGCAGCAACCAGGCCATCGCCGACTTCTGCGAGAACACCTTCGGCGTGAAATTCCCGATGTTCAGCAAGACCAGCGTGGTCGGGCGCGACACCAACCCGCTGTACCGCCAGCTGGCTGAAAAGACGGGCGACCACCCGCGCTGGAATTTCCACAAATACCTGATCGCGCGCGACGGCCAGACCGTGCGCAGCTACGCCAGCGGGGTCGACCCCAAAAACCCCGCATTCGTCAAGGACATCGAAAAGTTTCTATCGACCAAATTGTGACTGATGAGTCACAATGAAAACCAACAAGTATTTCAACGCGAGTTGCCACCATGCCCCTGCCCAGCCATTCCCGCTCTGCGCGCCCGACGACCGGGGCATGGAACTTTTCTCGCGCACCGGGCGTCGTAAACAGCAGGCCGGACAGCGTGCCGGCCGCCGATTTCCGTTTTGTACTGCGAAGCCTTCCGGGTCTGCGTGATCCGGCTGCAATCCCGAGGCGCTTCTCCTCCTCCTCCCTCCCTCCCTTGTTCGTCTGGGGGCGCTTCGCAGTCTTTTGTATTGGCCTCCGTGGCCGCCGCACCCGCCGGTGCGCGGCCCACCGGCCCTGAGGTCCGCCCATGCAGCCGGGCCTCTTCCCCACCTCCGTCTCTCCCGCGCGCGCCGCCGTCTCCCGGCCTTCGCGCGTGGCCATCGTCGGCTCGGGCATTGCCGGCCTGGCCGCCGCCCACACCTTGCAGGGCCTGGCCGACGTCACGCTGTACGAGGCGGGCGACCATTTCGGCGGCCACGCCCACACGGTGGACGTGACCCTGCCCGATGCCTATGGCGTGCCCACCACCTTTGGCGTCGACACCGGCTTTCTGGTGCTCAACGAGCGCACGTACCCCAATCTGCTGGCCCTGCTCGCCGCGCTGGAGGTGCCGACCGCCCGCGCCGACATGTCGTTCTCGGTCCAGGTGCCGGGTGCCGGGCCCGGCGGCGACGCGCTCGAATGGAGCGGCAGCGATCTGTCTTCCGTGTTCGCGCAGCGCCGCAACCTGGCCAACCCACGCTTTCTGCGCATGCTGGCCGACATCGCGCGCTTCAACCGCGTCACCACCCGCCTGGCCGAACGTGGCGACGACCTGCGGCCCGACAGCCCCCTGCTGCAACCACTGGGCGATTTCCTGCGCGAACAGCGCTTCTCGGCCGAATTCCGCGACTGGTACTTCCTGCCCATGATGGGCTGCATCTGGAGCTGCCCGACCGACCAGATGCTGGCCTTCCCGGTCGCCACCATGGTGCGCTTCTGCCACAACCACGGCCTGATCCAGGTCAGGAACCGGCCGCAGTGGCACACGGTCGCGGGGGGCGCCCGCCAGTACGTGAGCAAGATCCTGCGGGGGGTGGGCGACCTGCGCCTCCTCACGCCGGTGCAGCAGGTGCTGCGCGACGACGAGGGCGTGCGCGTGGTCTCACCCGGCCATGTGGACCGCTTCGACGCCATCGTGATGGCCTGCCACAGCGACCAGGCGCTGCGCCTGCTCGGCGATCAGGCCTCGGTGGCCGAACGCGAGCTGCTCGGCGCCATCCGCTACCAGCCCAACCGCGCCGTGCTGCACACCGATGCCTCGGTGCTGCCGGAGAACCCGCGTGCCTGGGCGGCCTGGAACTACGAGCGCGCGCCCAGCGCCGATCAGGAATCGGCCAACGTCTGCCTGCATTACCTGATCAACCGCCTGCAGCCGCTGCCGGTGCCGCAACCGGTGGTGGTCTCGCTCAATCCGCAGCGCGAGATCAACCCCACGCAAGTGCTCGGCGAGTACGCCTACGAGCACCCGGTGTTCGACCTCGGTGCCATTCGCGCCCAGGCCGGCGTGCCGGCCTTGCAGGGCCATCGCCACACCTGGTTCGCCGGTGCCTGGACCGGCTATGGCTTTCACGAGGACGGGCTCAAGTCGGGCCTGCAGGCCGCGCGTGGCCTGATCGATGCGCACCGCCTGGTGCCGCTGGCCAACGAGCGCGAGCTGCGCCGGGCCGCGCTTCCCGGGGTGTTCGCATGAACGCGGCCGTGGCGCAGCTGGGCTTCGGCCAGGTGCGCCACACGCGCCACCGGCCCCGGCACCACGCGTTCGCCTACGCCACCTGCTTTCTGATGCTGCCCATGCGCAGCCTGCGCGCGCACGGCCCCGGGGCGCTGGCGCGCAACCGAAGTGCCGCGCTGAGCTTTCACGACACCGACCACGGCGATGGCCGCGCCGACAGCCTGGGCTGGCTGGACGAGGTGCTGCACCAGCACGGCATCCACGACGCGCAGGGTGAGGTCTGGCTGCACACCTACCCGCGCATGCTGGGCTACAGCTTCAAGCCGGTGAGTTTCTGGTACTGCCATCGCCCCGATGGTTCGCTGCGCGCGGTGCTCGCCGAGGTGAACAACACCTTTGGCGAACGCCATTGCTATTTGCTCGACGCGCCCCGCTATGGCCAGCCCTGCGAAGCCGCCAAGGTGTTCCACGTCTCGCCGTTCTGCCCGGTGCGCGGGCGCTACCGCTTCGTCTTCATGCGCACGCAAGGCCCCACCGCCCGCACCGTGGCGCGCATCGACTACTTCGATGGGGCGGGTGAGGCGGCCCTGCTCAACACCAGCGTGAGCGGTGAACTGCTGCCGCTCGATGCCCGCACGCTGCGCCGCGCGCTGTGGTCCCACCCCGCCATGACCCTGGGCGTGATCGCCCGCATCCACTGGCAGGCCTTGCGCCTGTGGTGGCAGAAGGCCCCGTTCTTCCGCCAGCCGCCCGCGCCGGGCGACTTCGTGACCGCCGCCGTGCCCTCGGCGCCCACCGTGACCGCCGAGCCGCGCCAACCATGAACAGCACCACCGCCTCCCGCCGCCCCGTGGACTTCGAACTGCCGCGCAACACGCCGGCCGCCGCGCGCACCGTCCTGCAACTGCTGCAGCGCCTGGTGCACGGCAGCCTCACGCTGCAGCTGCCCGACGGCTCGGTGCAGCGCTTCGGGCAGTCCGACGGACCGCACGCGAGCATGAAGCTGCACAACTGGAACGTGTGCGGCGCCACGCTCAAATCAGGCGACATCGGTTTCGCCGAAACCTACATCGCCGGCGACTGGAGCACGCCGCACCTCACTTCGCTGCTCTCGCTGCTGGTGGCCAACCGCCGCGAGGTGGAGGACATGGTCTATGGCTCCTGGCTGGGCCGCCTGGCCTACCGCGTGCGGCACCTGCTCAACCGCAACTCCAAGGCCAACAGCCGCAAGAACATCCACGCGCACTACGACCTGGGCAATGCGTTCTACTGCCTGTGGCTGGACGAGACCATGAACTACTCGTCGGCCTGGTTCGAGACGCCGGACCAGCCGATGGTGATGGCGCAGCACGCCAAGGTGCGCCGCGCGCTGCGCCTGGCCGGTGTGCGCCCGGGCGACCGCGTGCTGGAGATCGGCTGTGGCTGGGGCGCCCTGGCCGAGAAGGCCACCACCGAGTTCGATGCCTCGGTGGTCGGTGTGACGCTGTCGACCGAACAGCTGGCCTTCGCGAAACAGCGCCTGCAGGCCATCGGCCGCCAGGATCGCGCCGACCTGCGGCTGCAGGACTACCGCGACATCCCCGACGCGCCGTTCGACGCCATCTGCTCGATCGAGATGGTCGAGGCGGTGGGGCGCTCGTATTGGCCGACCTACTTCCAGACCGTGGCCCGCCTGCTCAAGCCCGGTGGCCGGGCCTGCATCCAGAGCATCGTGATCGCCGACGCGCATTTCGACCGCTACATCAAGGGCACGGACTTCATCCAGCAATACATCTTCCCGGGCGGTTGCCTTCCCTGTCCACGCGAGCTGCGCGCCCAGGCCGCGCAGGCGGGGCTGGAAGTGGTCGACGAGTTCGCCTTCGGCCAGGACTACGCGCGCACGCTGTCGATCTGGCGCGAGGACTTCCTGCGCGAACAGGAGCGCGTGCTGCAACTGGGCTTCGACCAGCGCTTCCTGCGCATCTGGGAGTTCTACCTCGCTTATTGCGAGGCGGCGTTCGAGCAGCAGAGCGTGGACGTCGTGCAGTACACGCTGCGCAAGCCGGCCTGAGGCCCGCGCCATGCCCACCCGCCCTCTTCACCTGTCCGTGGCCCTCGCGCTGCTGGTGGGGGGGCCCGCAAGCGCGCAGCCCGCGCCAGCCCCCATGCTGAGCGCGGCGCTGCAAGACCAGACGCTCAGCGGCAGCGCCCGCCTACGGTACTGGGGGTTCGACGTCTACGACGCGCGCCTGTATGTCGCGCCAGGCTTTGACATCCAGCGCTTCGAAGTCCAGCGCTTCGGCCTGGAACTGAGCTACCTGCGCGGCTTCAAGGGCGCCGACATCGCCGAGCGCTCCATCGAGGAAATGAAAGGCCTGGCCCGGCTGGACCCCGCGCAGGCCCAGCGCTGGCAAGCCGCGATGAGCGCCCTGTTCCCCGAGGTGCGGCGCGGCGACCGCCTCACCGGCGTGCACGTGCCGGGCAGCGGCGCGCGCTTCTACGTCAACGGCCAGTGGCTCGGCGAGATCGCCGACGACGCCTTCTCGCGCCTGTTCTTCGGCATCTGGCTCTCGCCCAGGACCTCGCAGCCGCGCCTGCGCGAGGCCCTGATCCAGTCCCTGGGCGGTCCGCCGCGCGCACCATGAGCGAACCCGCCGCCCGCTTCATCGGGCCAGGCGCCTGGCGCCATGGGCTGCGCTACGGCCTGCTGGGCCTGCCACTGGCTTTCGTCGCGTTGCCGCTGTACGTGATCCTGCCCAACCACTACGCGCGCGCGTTCGGCGCGCCGTTGGCGGCCCTGGGGGCGGTGCTGCTGGCCGCGCGGCTGATCGATGCCGTGCTCGATCCCTGGATCGGGCGCTGGTGCGACCGCCTCTTCGCGCGCTCGATCGCGGCGGTGTTGGGCGCGGCGGCCGGGGCCGCGCTGGTGCTCGCGGGCGGGCTGTGGGGCCTGCTGTTTCCGCCGGCCGCCGTGCGCGAGGCCGGCAGCGCGACCCTGCTCGGCTGGGCGGGCGGGCTGATGGCCCTCACCTACATCGCCTACAGCGTGACCTCGGTGGCGCACCAGGCCTGGGGCGCGCGCCTGGGCGGCGACGAGGCCCAGCGCAGCCGCGTGGTGGCCTGGCGCGAAGGCCTGGCCTTGCTGGGCGTGCTGATCGCCGCCGTGCTGCCCGCCACGCTGGGACTGGGCGCCACGGTCTCGGCCTTCGCCGTGCTGCTGGCGCTGGGCTGGTGGGCCTGGAGCCGCTCCACGCGCCCGCTCGACCGGTCCATGGCCACCGCAGCGGGTGGCCCCTCCCCGCTGCGGCAACCCGCGTTCCGGCGCCTGCTCGCGGTGTTCGTGATCAACGGCACCGCCAGCGCCGTGCCGGCCACGCTGGTGCTGTTCTTCGTGCAGGACCGGCTGCAGGCACCGGCGGCGGTGGAGCCGGCCTTCCTCGCCACCTACTTCCTGTGCGCCGCGCTGTCCATGCCGCTCTGGGTGCGGCTGGTCGCCCGCCTCGGTCTGGCGCGCACCTGGCTCGCGGGCATGGGCGTGGCGGTGGCGGTGTTCGTCTCGGCGGCCCTGCTCGGCGCGGGCGACGTGCTGCCCTTCCTGATCGTGTGCGCCCTCTCGGGCGTGGCGCTGGGCACCGACCTCGCCCTGCCCGGCGCGATGCTCGCCGGCCTGATCGGCCGGCTGGGTGAACGCGGCCAACGCGAAGGCGCGTACTTCGGCTGGTGGAACTTCGCCACCAAGCTCAACCTCGCGCTGGCCGCGGGTCTCGCCCTGCCGCTGCTGGCCTGGTTCGGCTACGCCCCGGGCACGCGCGACCCCACCGCGCTGCAGACCCTGACCATCGCCTACTGCCTGCTGCCGTGCGCGCTCAAGCTGCTGGCCGCAGGCACGCTGTACGCGCTGATCATCCGGCCCGAGCAAAGGCTAGCGCCACCGCGCCCCTCCCTGTCCACGAACTGAAAGACCGCCATGCAACGACGCCATTTGCTCGCCGCCGGCATCGCGGGCGCCGCCGCACTCTCGGGCTGCGCAGGCCCGCAGATCGCGCAGTACGCCGGCGAAAAACCGGTGCTCGACCTGCGCAGCTATTTCAACGGCACGCTCGACGCCTACGGTGTCTTCACCGACCGCTCGGGCGAGGTGATCAAGCGCTTCACCGTGGTCATGCGCTGCCAATGGAACGGGGACGACGGCGTGCTCGACGAGGCCTTCACCTACTCGGACGGCACGACACAGAAGCGCGTGTGGCGCATGAAGCACCTGGGCAACGGCCGCTTCAGCGGCACCGCCGACGACGTGGTGGGCACCGCGCTCGGTGAGCAGCAGGGCAACGCCTTCCGATGGGGCTACACGCTGCGGCAACCGGTGGACGGCAAGACCTACGAAGTGCAGTTCGACGACTGGATGTACCTGATGGACGACCGCGTGATGCTCAACAAGGCCACGATGAGCAAGTTCGGCATCCGCCTGGGCGAGGTCACGCTGTCGTTCGTGAAGCGCCGGCCATGAGCATCCCCAGGACCTTCGTCGATGCGCCCATGCCGCCCCCTCGGGCGGCGAGCGGTGCGCGCGGCTTCTCGCTGTTCGGTCCCATGAACCCCCGCATCACCGACTGGCGCGGCCTGCGCGTGTGGCTGATCGGCGCTTCCAGCGGCATTGGCGAAGCCACCGCCTCGGCCCTGCACGCGCGCGGGGCGCAGGTGCTGCTGTCGGCTCGCAATGCGCCCGCGCTGAACGCTTTCGTGGCCGCGCACCCGGCCGCGCAGGCCTGGCCGCTGGACGTGACCGATGCCACCGCGGTCATGCGCACCACCGACCAGATCCTCGCTCAAGGCCCGCTGGATCTGGTGCTGTACTGCGCCGGCCACTACCGCGAGATGCGCGCCACCGACATGGACCTCGCCGACCTTCGGCGCCACGTCGACATCAACTACCTCGGCGCGCTGCACGTGCTCGACGCCGCCGTGCCCGCGATGGCGGCGCGGGGCCATGGGCACATCAGCCTGATCAGCAGCGTGGCGGGTTTTCGCGGCCTGCCCAAGAGCCTGGCCTACGGCCCGACCAAGGCCGCGCTCACCCACCTCGCCGAGACGCTGTACCTGGACCTGCAGCCCCTGGGCCTGGGCGTGAGCGTGGTGCATCCCGGCTTCGTGAGCACCCCCCTGACGGCCCGCAACGGCTTCACCATGCCCGCGCTGATCACACCTGCACAGGCGGCCCAGGCCATGCTGGCCGGCTGGGGCCAGGGCGCGTTCGACATCCACTACCCCAAGCGCTTCACGCGCTGGATGAAGCTGTTGCGCCTGCTGCCCTACCGCGCGTACTTTCCGGCGGTGCGCCGCATCACCGGGCTATAACCCGTTCATGTCCACCGACCACCGCGCCGCCATCGACCACCTCTGCGACTGGTTCGAGTCGCTCTCCCCCGGCTCGCTCGCCCGGCTCGGCGAGTTCTACACGCCGGACGCGCGCTTCAAGGACCCGTTCAACGAGGTGCAGGGCATCCCGGCCATCACACGCGTGTTCGAACACATGTTCGACAGCCTCACGGCGCCGCGCTTCATCGTCACGGGCCGGCTGGTGGACGGCGCGCAATGTTTTCTGGTGTGGGAGTTCCGCTTTCGTTTTCAGCGCTTTGACACCGTGACCGAGCAGGTGGTGCGCGGCGGCTCGCACCTGCGGTTCGCGCCCGATGGCCGCGTCAGCGACCACCGCGACTATTGGGACGCGGCGGAAGAGCTGTACGAAAAACTGCCTGTGCTGGGCGGGCTGATGCGCTGGCTGAAGAAGAAAGCGCAGGAGTGAGCGGCTTTCGGCCAGGATGCCGCGGAACTGGCTTTGCCAGGCCGCAGGCATCGCCCCCTGGGGGGTGACGCGCCGCAGGCGCGGCGCGGGGGGTTAGGCCGGCCTCGTGTCGACGAAGCTCTGGCGCAGGTTGAGCTTCTCGGCCAGGCGGGCCAGGTTGGGGTACGGCGAGCGCCAGTCGATGCTGGCGAAGCGGAAGTCCAGGTAACCCAGCGCGCAGCCCACGGCCACGTCGGACAGGCTGAAGTGGATGCCCGAGCAGAACGCCTTCTCGCCCAGGCCCTGGCTCATGGACTTCAGGCTGGCGTCGATCTTGGCGCGCTGGCGCTCGATCCACGCCTCGCTGCGCTCGCCATCGCCACGGCCGGGCCAGGTGGCTTCGAGCCGGGCCAGCACGGCGGCGTCCAGCAGGCCATCGGCCAGGGCTTCCCAGGTCTTGACCTCGGCGCGTTCTCGGCCTTGCGTGGGAATCAGCTTGCCCACCGGTGAAAGGGTGTCGAGGTACTCCACGATCACGCGCGAGTCGAACACGGCCTCGCCGCCTTCCATCACCAGGCAGGGCACCTTGCCCAGCGGGTTGGAGGTCATGATGGTGGTGTCGGCGGACCACACGTCTTCCAGGATGAACTGGTAGTCCAGTTTTTTCTCGGCCATGACAACGCGCACTTTTCGCACGTAGGGGCTGGTGATGGCGCCGATGAGTTTCATGGGGAATGGAATGGTCGTTGGACTGGGGAACACGATTCTAGCCAGCGCCAGGGGCACCCCCTCGGACAGCGGACACGGCGCCCGGCGGTGGGGCCCCCCCCCGGC